>CANRBB010000008.1 GCA_947628745.1 uncultured Bacilli bacterium
CTTCTAAGTTTAAAATTATCTTAGTTATAAAACTTATTTTTTTAGGTTAAAAATCTCCACACTTATTCTACACTAACTTTTCTCTCATTCAAAATAATCTCCTTTTCCTTAAATATATAGTGAGTTATTAAGAATTTTTTATGCAAAAAAAAATATAAACTAATCTCATAGTCTATATTTATTTATTTTTTACGATTATGTCTTCTTGATCATATTTTTTTTCATATAATTTTGTGGCATCAGAACAAGTTAGTTTATAATTATAAGTAGTGGTATTAGTTTGATCGTCCCATTTAATTTTAACACGACCATTATATATGTCACAACTTAAATCTTTTTTGGAGGCATGATATTCTTCAAGGTAGCCTCCACTTATTAGGTCACTTAGTAGTACTTCATATGTACCATTTTTTAATGCGGTTAAATTCGATGATAACTCCTTTATATCCCTTCCTTCTTTTTGCATGTATAATTTGGCAGCACTAATAATTGATTTTCCATAATATTCAAACTCTGTCTTTTTATTATCATTTAACATCTTTTGTAAGGATGGGAAACCCATAAATGTTATTAGTCCCAATATAGTTATGGTTACTAGTAATTCTATAAGTGTAAAAGCTTTGTTATCCATATATATCCCTCATATTCTATTATTTTGTTTTCTTTATTGTATTGTACCAAATTTCTGACGAAAAGTCTTTATTATTAAATAAAATTCTTGCAAAAGAAAAAGCGTTAAATTATTATAAATTTCGTTCAGAAAAGGAATAATAACTAACACAGTTATTATTATACACAATATTAAAAATATTTTTATTCATTCCCAACGAAAATCCATATAAACTACTTTTATTGATATGCGTTTAAAAAGCAGACTCGTTTTTTTAATCTGCTTACTCCATCATTTTTTAAATTCGTAATAGAAATCATTGATATTTAAGATTTTATTATCTAAGTCATATAAAGATACATAGATATGAAAATCACCTTGACTATTTGGGATTTTATTATATTCTTTTGTATCATCATTAAAGATTAAATAATAGCAAGATTCGCAATTTGGATTGCGTAATTGAAATGGAATTAATATCTTTAAATTTGTTTTTAATTTTGATACTTCAATCCAATGCTTTCCATCAACTATATCTTTTTCAAACTTCACTATATTATCAGTTTTTTTATAAAAAGCTTGAGTAATTGTAATATTTTTTTTATCTTCATCAAATAAAGTATCATACTTCTCTTGAGTTAAAATTCCATTGTTTGGAAAATGTACATTTAAAATATCAGTATATTTATTGATATTATTGTATTTTATCTTTATAGATGGAAAAATAAAGGAAAAACTCCCAAACACTAAAAGATATATTCCAATTATAAACCCTGCTATAATATTCTTATTACATTTAAAACCTTGTTTTTTATACTTAAAGCCTAATATAATAGATAATACTGAAGCAGGTAGCCAAAGCCAAAAAACCCATATATAATCATTTGATAAAATAGCTGGCTTATCAATAATCATAAATCTAAATGAGAGACAAGCACCAACAAAACTAAAAAGTGTTAATATAAATAAAGATAATAATAATTTTTCTATATTTTGTTTATTATGAATTATTGCTATTCTTTTCAAATTATTTTGTTTGAAATTTGATTTGTCGATAAAAATATCTTTATTAATATCTCTTAAAAAGTTAACTAATTCTAAATTATCATTGGATTTTTTGATATTAATTAATGTATTTGTGTCTTTATTTTGTATATAAAAATTAGTCTCTGTTTCAATTAATTTATCAATATCTGAATATTTAATTTTTCTTTCAAATTCATCATTTCGTTTAATTAGATAATTATCATAAAAATATGTTGTTGATACTTTTTCTAAATGCTCATTATTTTTATGTTGCTTATATATCTTTTGTGCTACCCATCCAATTTTCACTTTGCATATAAAGCCCGTAATTAAAAGTACTATAATGTAAAAAATACACGTGTCTAACATAGTACATTGATAAATTAGTGACATAATAATAATTAATATTAATTCCCTAATAGCAAGAGATTTCATAATAGACCAATAATATTCTGGGATAACTTTAAGCATTTTTTCATATTCCTCTAGTGTTAAATTAGATTCAACTGAAAATAAAACGCTTTTCTTTTTATTCATAAATAAACCTCCAGTGAAGCGACTATTTAGTAAGATAATTATATAATTAATTAAAAAAAAAAACAATATGAACATCTAAAATGATAGTGTTTCCAAAGTGGGGAGATTTACAAACAAAAACCTTTTGAACAAATAAAAAGGGTTAAAACCTAAAAAATGCTTTATAATTGAGTTACCTAAAAACAATAGAAAGCGAGGTTTTAACCAATGAAAATTATACCATTGATTTATGAATTTACGAAGACTTTTAATGAAACTTTTAATAAAAATCTTACCCCACTAAACTTAGAAAGTAAAATTAGAGATGTTGGTGATACTCTAACTTTAAAACTTTATGAATCTTTTCTCAATTATCTTGATCAAAAATTTAAGGACTCAAAGCAAAGGAAATTAAACTACAATATTAAAGAAACTAGGAAGAGAACTTTAATTACTTCTCTTGGTTATATCGTCGTCAATTCTACTTCTTACGTTAATAAAAAGTCTGGTGAAAGATTTGTTTTACTTAGAGAACTTCTTAATCTAAAACCCTACCAACGATTAACCAATGAAGCGGAATATCAATTAATTAAATATTCTATGGATGAAAATATGTCTCAAGCCGCTCGTCATTCCCTAAGAAATATTATACTTTCTCGTAGTACTGTTTCTAAAAAAATTAAAGTATTAGATGGCTCTATTGCTGAAAACATTACTAGATGTGATAATCAACCAGAAGTTCTTTACATTGAAATGGATGAAATTCATGCTAATCTCCAAAAAGGTGGTAATAAAATTTGCCCATGTGCTATTGTTCATGAGGGTTATGAAGAAGATTTTGTCAAAAGGAAAAAACTTAAGAATGTTCGTTATTTTGCTTCTTCTAAGTTATCTTATGAAGAACTATGGGAAGTTATATTTGACTATGTCAATAAAAAATATGATATGGATAAGTTTAAAGTTATATTTGTTTCTGGTGATGGTGCTTCTGGTATTAAAAGTTATACTAATTGCTTCCCTAATGCCAAATTTGTTCTTGACCCATTCCATTACATTAAAAAGCATTTAAATTATATCTTTAAAGATGATATCTGTTTGAGAAACATTGCTGATAATTATTTAAGAAATGATAATATAAAGGACTTTGAAAAATTAGTTGAATATCAAATTAATTTATATCCTGATCAGGAAAAATACATGAAGGAACATATGCATTACATTACTAATAATTTAGAAGGTATTAAAAATCAAAATGATGTAGATTATAAAGTCCATTGTTCTATGGAAGGACATGTTAATCATGCTTTTGCTAGATATATTACTTCTTCTCCTTATGGCTTCTCTGAAAGAGGCTTAGAAAATAAACTTAAACTACTTGTTTATCATGCTAATAAAATTGATTTAACTATTGAAGATTATTATAATTTAAAATTTGGCTCCAATTCCTATGAAGATATTAATATTAAAATTAGAAAATTATGCGATATTAAATATGATCAAAAATTAACATCCAATAAGCCTTTAGAATATAAAATTTATACTCATTTACCAAGATTAGATTCACCTTCACTTAATAATAGATTAAAAGAATTAACATCTCCAAGACAAGAAATTTATATTATTTAAAGGAATAGATTATTGACTATCTACTCCTTCTAAGTTTAAAATTATCTTAGTTATAAAACTTATTTTTTTAGGTTAAAAATCTCCACACTTATTCTACACTAACAAATAAATTCTCAGAATAAAATCATGAAAAATTCTAGGGTATCCCTCATAAAAAGGCGAGTGATTTTGAAAAAAGGCCAAAATAAGGTAAAATATATAATGAAAAGTTAGTGAAAAAGTGAATAATTTAATTATATAGAAAATTGCATTATTACAATTGGAGCTATGTGGTATCAAAAGGATATTTCCATAAAATATTAGAAAAAGAATGTCATTATTGTTTTGATGTAAAAGAAAATAAATGAGGAGGGAGAAAAAAGATTGAATACTTTAGCCTTACAAGACTTTTCATCAAAAATTAGGTACAATATTTTTGTAGCACAATTATCTTTTTTTTCACATAAATTACAGTAGGTGAAGTATATGAGAACAAATGGGAAACATCCTTTTTATTGTAGATGTAATATGTGCAAACAAAAAAGAAGACTGTCGCTTACATATTTAGCTAGTATCTTCTGTTTAGGAGTAATAATTTTCTATCAGACGCTTATTTTAGTTTTTATTACTACTAGAATTAATGCTATATTATTATTAATTGAGTTTGCTTTAGTGTTCTTTTTGCTGTTTCTGCTCTTGTTTTAGAATAAAGTCTCGCGTTGTGTCAAGATAAGTAACAAGATGATAAAAAGCCACTGTATTTTTGTAGTTATCCCTTGTTAAAGTTACTTTATCTGGGAGTATTATTTCTATAAATAGGAGAAGTTTTTCTTCCTCGGTATATCTATATTTTTGTTGATATATCATAAATAAGGAATACATATCAAGTTCTAGATAATGAGTTTTATAAAAATGAGCAAAATCATGGACTGGACTGCCATATTTAGCGTAGTCAAAATTGATTAATTTGGCATCTTTACTATCGATAAAGTGTTCTAGGGAGAGATTATTATGGAGAAAAACTAATCTCTTTTTCTTACTTTTGATAATTTTATTATACCAGTCTTCGACTAAATTTTTACTATACATAAGGGTATTATAGATTTTGGAAACATTATCAAGAAGTAATGATTGAAAAGGAGCAGGATAAATATTAGTAGAAAACACCTCTTCTAAATCGTTGTAGTATTGGAGAAGATAATCAATCTGTGAATTTTTTTCTTCGTATATTTTTTTTATTTCATCTAAGCTATATTCTGTGTAAGAAGTAGTCCTGTTTTGGAGTTCAGCAAGAATTGATATTAGGTGACTTGCCTTTTCTTCTTTTATGGTTCCAATATCATCAAGATAGGCATATATTTCATATTCATCTTCAAAACTATTTTCAGGATATAAAAAGAAAGAAAAGTTTCTAGATAACAAATAATCATATAGTTCTCTTTTATCTTTTCTTTTTCTTCGTTTTAAGACAAATTTACCTTTATCAGTGTCTAATATGATAGCGTCATTTTTATATGAGTATTTTGATGATCTAAGGTCATATTTTTTTAGTATTTCTTGTAAATCAATCATTGTTAGTATTAGGAATAATAATCTTTGAATTTAGAGTAATAGTTCCTAAATCATTATACTCCTCTAATTTTTCCTTGCTGATATTGTAGCGCTCCATGACTTTTTCCAAAGTATCCCCTTCTCTTAATATTGAAACTGAATAAGTGGAAAAAGTATCTACCTCATCTGTTAAATTTGAAAACAACGAATTTGTGTTGTTTATATTTGAGTCTTTTGTAGTATTGGTTTTGTTTATAGGGCTTGAAGTTGAAGTGGTAGCATCTTGATAATTAACATCATTTTGCGTTCTTGTTGTTGGTTCTGTTTGAGTAGGTATTGGTTCTTCTTGAGTTGGTTTTGATTCTTCTTGAGTTGGTGCATTGGGTATAGTTTTTTCTATTTTCATTGGTATTTCAATCTCCTTTTTTTCTTTGCTATCGCCATCACATTCTCTTTCTTTTTCATCTTCCTCTGTTACTTTAGATTCACTAATTTCTTCAATAACACTCGCTTCATCAATATTATCTGTAAAATTTGAAATATTTAAATTTACTGCTTCTGGTTCAGGTATTTCTCTTTGAGTGTCTTCGATTATTTCTCGTCCCTCTACTAAAATATCAATATTACTTCTTAAAATATCATCATCTATTATTTCATAATTGAAATTTGCTATGGAAACTTTACAAGTATCAGGTTCACAATTTTCTAAAACTGCTATTTCAATAGGTAAATTGAAAGAGAAGTCCTCTTCAAGTCTACTAGCCTCAGTCATCTTATATTTACCACTAATAAATAGACTGCCTTCTACATTGTTCGAATCTATGAATTTAAGATTATCTTCTACTGTTATCTCGGTAATTTTACCTATCATGGTTGGAAATTGTAAATCCTTAGTAAATGAGACATTCTTTTTCATTTTTCTCCTCCCTTGTCATTTAATAATATGATACAGGCACAAAAAAAGAACTGTTAGTTATGAACTTATTAGGAAAAAGAGAAATACTTTTCTATTTTTATCTAACAACTTCAACTGGCTAAGTCCTTTTTTATTTTAGGAGATTATTATATATTTGCTCATAGTCATCGACAAAGATAAATTTGAGGTTCCCTTTGATGTCATCTTCTAAGTCGTCAATATCGTTTTGATTTTCTTTAGGCAAATAAATTTTTTGAACTCCGGCACGTTTTACACCTATAACTTTTTCTCGAAGACCTCCAATGGGTATTACTTTTCCTCTAAGAGTTACTTCTCCTGTCATAGAAATATTGCTAGGAATTGGCTTGTTTTTAAAAAGAGAAATTAGAACTGTTACTAATGTAATTCCAGCACTTGGACCATCTTTTTTTATGGCACCATCTGGAACGTGTATATGAATATTATTTTTATCTATTAAGTCATTGTCAATTCCAAACTTCTTGGCATTACTTTTAACATAGCTTAAAGCAATTTGAGCTGATTCTTTCATAACTTCTCCTAAAGAACCGGTAAGAAGTAGTTTAGAATTCCCTGGATAATAGGTTGCTTCTATGGGAAGTACATCTCCTCCTAAAGGAGTATAGGCCATACCATTAACTACTCCTACTCTTTTTTCTTTATCTATTTGCTCATACTTATATTTTACGGGTCCCAATAATTCTAGTAATATTTTGGAATCAACTAAGTACGATGCAATACTGCGATTAGTTAATAATTTTTTTACAATCTTTCGACAAATAGTCGCAATGACACGTTCTAACTCACGAACACCGGCTTCTTTAGTATAGTTAAGAATTATATCGATTATAGCTTGATCGGTAAATTGTACCTGTATTTCTGTTAAACCATGTTCATTAAGAGTTTTTGGAATTAGGTGTTCTTTGGCAATGGAAATTTTTTCTTGTTCTGTATAGCTTGATAATTCAATTATCTCAAGTCTATCTTGTAACTCATACGGAATCTGATTGATATAATTTGCAGTTAAAATAAACATAACTTTTGATAAATCAAAATCTTCCTCAATATAATGGTCGGAAAATTTACTATTTTGTTCTGGATCTAGCACTTCAAGGATACTACTAGCCGGATCACCTTTAATATCCTTTCGCAATTTATCTATTTCATCTATAATAAAGACAGGATTCGAGCTTTTAGCTTTTCGCATGCCTTGAATGATTCTGCCTGGTAAAGCACCAACATAAGTTCTGCGATGGCCTACTATTTCAGCTTCATCATTAATACCTCCTACGGAAATCTTGGTGTAGTTTCTATTTAAAGCTTTAGCAATAGATAAGGCAAGACTTGTTTTACCAACTCCAGGGGGTCCTACTAAACAAATGATAGGACTTTTGGAGTTATTAGTGTTTTGCTTGACAGCAAGATATTCTATAATTCTATCCTTTACTTTTTCAAGTCCAAAATGGGTTGAATTAAGTCTTTGTTCTACTTTTTGTAAATCTGTTTCATCTTTTGTTGTTTTATTCCAAGGGAGATTTAATAACCAATCAATATAATCTCTAATGATACCTGATTCAGGTGAGATAGCAGACGTTAACTGGTATCTTTTTAATTCACGTTTAATTCTATTTTTGACATCAATACCACAATTTAGTTTTTGACATTTTTTAGTTATTCTAGCTATTTCGTCATCCTTATTATTGCTGTCACCCAATTCTTGTTGAATAATATTTATTTTTTCGCGAAGATAATAGTCTCGTTGATTTTTCTCAATTTCATGGTTTACTTTTGATTCGATTTTTTCTTCTAACTCAATAAAATGAATTTCTTCATTCATGTCTTTTATGAGCATATTAACGCGATTAATTGGTTCTAATTCTAAAATATATTTTTTCTTCTTATCAACACTAAATGGTAAAAAAGCGATAACAATGTCGGTGAGATCTCCTAAATCATCAATAAGATGAAGTTCACCCATGATGGAATTAGAAACATATGGAATTTTATTTATATATCTTTCTAGGGCTCTTATTAAAATACTTTGATAACTTTGTGAGTCAAGTAATTGAAAATCTAGATTTATGTCCTTGCAATCAGCAAAATAAAAAGTATTATCATTGTAATATTGTTCTACTTCTACTCTTTTTATACCAAAGAGAGTTATCCTTGATTTACCATTGGGAACATCAATTTTCATTTTTATTTCAGCAAGAGTTGCAATGCGGGGAAGCTCAGTTATATCAGGGAATTCTTTAGTAGTATTATATGGGTTAACTACTAGCAATTCTTTACAATTATTTTCTTCAATTAGAGAAAAAATTTCTTTGTCATCAAAACTATCTGTCTCAAACCTCACTTCAGAATTAGGAAATAAAACTATTTCATTTGAGATAAATACAGTAACTTTTTTATTTTCCATAGTGTATCTCCTCCAACTTCAAGGTATGTTTATTATTATAGCTATTTTTTTTAATAATTCAATGACAAATAAAAATTTTCTAACAAAATAGTAACTAAAAAAGAAGAAGATATATTTTGCTAACTTAAATACTTTTTAAAATCTTCTTCTGTCCAGATATTAATATTTAATTCCTTGGCTTTCATATATTTACTGCCTGGGTCTTTGCCTGCTAAAACGACATCTGTTTTTTTGGATACTGATGACGTCGTTTTGCCTCCTCTTTGTTCAATTAAACTTTTTGCATCCTCTCTTTTATAGTTTTCCATAGTGCCAGTCAAAACAAAGGTTTTTCCGTAAAAGTTGTCATCTTTGATAATCTTTGGGCCTAAATAATTCATATTTACGTCATAACTTTTTAACTTATTAATAATTGTTATATTATCCTCATTTTGAAAGTAGTCTATAATACTTTGAGCAATAATATCTCCAATATCGTTGATACTACTTAAATCTTCAAAAGAAGCGTTAATAATATTATCAATATTATGATAATGCGAAGAAAGTATTTTGGCTGTTTTACTACCAACGTGAGGGATGCCTAAACCGAACAACAATTTTTCTAAAGAGTTAACCTTACTTTTTTCAATGGAATCAAGTAATTTGGTAATTGATTTTTCGCCATATCCTTCTAACCGCATTAATTCTTTTTGGTGATTTTTTAAAAGATAAATATCAGGAATAGTTTTAATAAAAGCGAAATTGAAAAAATCTTCCATAATTTTGTCTCCTAAGCCATCAATATTCATAGCGTCTCGTGAAGCAAAATGAATTAGTCCTTCTATTTTTCTAGTTGGGCAAGAGTCATTAAGGCAGAAATAGTCTACTTGATTTTCCTTCTTAATAAGTTTGCTACCACATATAGGACACTCCTTAATCATTTGGAATTGCTTTTCCTTACCGGTTCTTCTTTCTTTTTTGGCTTCGACAACTTCAGGAATAACATCACCTGCTTTTCTGATAGAAACAATGTCACCAATTCGTAAATCCTTTTCAAGAATATTGTTCTCGTTATGAAGCGTGGCGCGGGCGATAGTAGAGCCCATTACTAAAACTGGGTCCAAAACAGCATTTGGTGTTATTTGCCCGGTTCTTCCTACTGTAAATATAATATCGTTTAGACGAGTTAGCACTTCTTCAGCAGGGAATTTGTAAGCAGTTGCCCATTTTGGATACTTAGCTGTGTAACCTAAGTCTAACTGTTGACGAATATTATTTACTTTGATAACAATACCATCAATATCATAGGGCAATTCTTCTCTTTGAGATTTTTTTTGTTCAATAAATTCAAAAACTTCACCAATATTATTAGCCAAAAAATTGTTAGGATTGGTTTTAAAACCTAGTTCACTCATAAACTGTAAGGCTTCAAAATGAGTATTAATATTATAATCAAGGGGGTTAGGTAAATGATAAATCCAAGCATCTAGTCCTCTTTTGGCAGCTACTTTACTATCTAATTGTCTAATTGAACCTGCTGCCCCATTGCGAGCATTTTGAAGTGGCTTTTCACCGTTTTTAAGGCGCTCAATATTGACCTTTTCAAGAGCTTTCTTACTCATATATATTTCGCCTCGTACTTCAATATCAATCTCTTTTTTTAATTTTAAAGGAATCGATTTGATAGTTTTAACATTATGAGTAATATTTTCTCCTACCACACCATCTCCTCTGGTAGCTGCTCTGACGAGGATTCCTTTCTCGTATAATAACGAAACTGATAAACCATCTATTTTTAATTCGCAAACGTATTGAGGAATGATACCTTCTTTTTTTATTTTTTCATCGAAACTTGCTATTTCACTTTCACTAAACACATCACTTAAGGACATCATAGGTATCTTATGTGTTACTTTTTCGAAAGTATCTAAAACTTGTCCACCCACCCTTTGCGTAGGGGAGTCTTGCTTGGCATAGTTGGGGTACTCTTGTTCTAACTCCTCTAATTCACGTAAATATTTATCATATTCTTGGTCGGTAATAGTTGGTTCATCTAAGACGTAGTATTTATAATTAGCATCATTTAAAATATCAGTAAGTTCTTGGATTCTCTTTTCTATTTTATCCATATATAAATCACTCCTTTTGTATTATAACAAAACTAGGTAACTATTATAAGGTATTTATGATTTAATTTTAAAAAAAAGAGGTTATTATCTACCTCTAATCGTCTTTTTGATTTCCTAACAATCGTAGTAAATCTAAGAATAAATTGATGAAATCTAAATATAATTGGAATGCTACATAAATTGCGCCTTTATCCTCGTCTATATAAGTCATGATGTTTTCAGCATTTTTTAAATCAAAAATGATATAACCAATGAAGATAACTATGGAAACAATCGTTATAATTAAATTTAGTACGCTTGAACGGAAGAAGATATTTAAAAGGCTTGCTACTACGATAGCTAAAAGACTCATACCTAACCACAAGGATAATTTGGAGAAATCTTTTTTAGAATGCATGGCAACTAAAGCAAATATCAGGAAAACGATGGATGTTATTAAAAAGACATTCATGATGCTTGTAAGTTCAAACACAAGAAAGATTGAACCAAAAGTAATACCCGTTAAAAATGAATAAAGAATGTAGCAAATAGTAGCTGTGAGCCTACTCATTTTGGCTAGACGCAGTGAGAAAAATATGGCTATTACAATTTCAACTATCGCAATAACTAGATAACTACTGCCACTTGCTAATGTTATAGCTAAATCGGTATTCAAAGATAGGCTGTAGCCTGTAACAAAGGTAATAATTAAACCTATAAATAGCCAAGTAAATATTTTAGAATAATTTTCTTTTAGCATATTTTCACCTCTCTTATATATTATACTATTATTTTGGATATATTTATATAATTAATTCCATAATTTTGAGGGATATACATGTTCTTTTATCAAATCCATAATAGCATTATGAACTAATTCTTGATCTTTTTTATACGTCATTCCATGCCATGTTGAATCACTGTTATAAACATAAACATTACCCTTGTTATTTTTTATCACATTATCTATTACATCGGGAAGAAAAAATTCATCTTCTAAAAGGTTATTATTTTTACTTGTTAAAAAATTTACAAATTCTTCTTCTACATAATCAAAAATAGTTGGGTAGAATAGAAAGAAACTTAGTGATGATGGGGTATCTTGTGGAATAATCATAGGTGTTTTAGCAGTGTTGTTTAAAGGTGTTGCAATAACAGAATCACTCTGATATTCAACACTGCATTCAACTATTTCAACTAGTTTATCATCTTTTACTTTACAAATTCCTCGTTTAACGGGATAATTTTTATCAAGCGTCTGAATTATTGGTGATGCTATCATACCATAATCGGTAACTGACTCAGTGTGCATTTTTAAGAAATTCATAGCTTGGCTAAATACTTTACGCCCATAGAAATCGTCTGCTGTTATTACTGCAAATGGTTCTTTAACAACGTCTTTGCAACAATAGATAGCGTGCCCCGTGCCTAGTGGTTTACTGCGCTGGGTAGGAATAGTATAGCCATTTGGTAGAACATTTATTTTTTGAATAACATATTCAACCTGAATATATTTTGAAATGCGATTACCAATTGTCTGTTTAAAATCTTCAAGATGTTCTTCTTTAATAACAAAAACTATTTTGTTAAAACCTTCTTGAAGAGCATCATAAATTGAATAATCGATAATAAATTCGTTATTAGGACCCACAGGTGTTAATTGTTTTAGTCCTCCAAAGCGTGAACCAAGTCCAGCTGCCATAATTACTAATGTAAAGTTTTTCATTAAAATCTCCTTTTCTACACTTTTGATAATTTTTTATGGTTTTTCATAAGTTTTTTGAGACCATATGGTAATTTAAATGCAACACTCACTAAAGTATTAGTTACTTCAACTACTCTACCAGCACCAAATGTCTCATGATAAACGTAGTCCCCAACTTGGTAATCAATATCGGAGTCTCTAAACATTTCTTCTGTATTTATTTTTTCAACATTTACTTTCTCATCTATAATATTAGAATGAATCAAATTACTATTTATTTCTTTTATGAAGCGACTGGGTTGGTTAACTTGTTCTTTTCCAAATAGTGTTCTTCTACGCGCATTTACTAAATATAGTTGCTTACGTGCTCTAGTAATGGCTACATAACATAATCTTCTTTCTTCTTCTAACTCGTTACTAGACATCATTGAATTGATATGTGGAAAAATTCCTTCCTCCAGTCCTAGGACAAAGACATAATCAAATTCTAGGCCCTTTACAGAGTGAATAGTCATAAGGTTAATTTGATTAGTATCCTCTTTGTATTCTTCAATATCACTAATCAGACTTATTTCAAGAAGGAAGTCTTCCAAGGAAATTAGTCCTTCACGTTCTTCAAATGATTTGGTAATAGATTTAAATTCTTCTAGGTTTTCTAGTCTAATCTCAGATTCCAAAGATTTCTCGCTTTCTAGTTCTTGTCTTAAACCACTGGCGTCTAATACTTTGTCAATCAATTCAGTTAAGGTTAAGCTTGCCGATACTTTTTTTAGATTTTCTATTAATTCTTTAAAAGCAAGTTCTTTACCACTAGAAATTACTTCATAAATACTTTTGTTGGCTTCATCTGCTTGTTTAGTAAGATTTTCTATGGTTTTTAGACCTATTCCTCTTTTTGGTGTATTGATAACTCTTAGAAGAGAAATGTTATCTTTACTGTTGTGAATTAATCTTAAATATGCAATAAGATCTTTTATTTCTTTACGACTATAAAAGTAAAAGCTACCAACTACGCGATATGGTAAATTTTCTTTTAGCATTTCTTCTTCGATAGTACGTGATTGGGCATTGGTTCGGTAAAGAATAGCAATGTCTTGATAAGCTACACCCTTGTTATGTAGTTCTTTAATCTTTCGAACAGCAAATTGACTTTCATCTCGTTCGTTATAGGCTCTGAAATATTCTATTTTTTCGCCAGTACCTTTAGTAGACCACAACTTTTTGTCTTTTCTAAACTTATTATTTTTTATGACATCATTGGCAGCATCTAAAATAGTCTTGGTGGAACGATAATTTTCTTCAAGAAGTATGGTTTTACATTCTTTATAATCTTTTTCAAAGTTTAAGATATTTTTGTAGTTTGCCCCACGCCACCCATAAATTGCTTGATCTATATCACCAACAACACAAATATTTCGATACTTGGCACTAATCATTTTGGTAAGAATATATTGGGCTTCATTAGTATCTTGGTATTCATCTATTAATATATATTTAAAACGTTCTTGATACTTTTCTAACAGAGTACAATGTTCTCTAAAGAGTTTAATAGGTAAGATTAGTAGGTCATCAAAGTCTATGGAATTGTTAGCCTTAAGCTTTTTTTCATACTTTTTATATACTTCACAAATTACTTTCTCATAATCACTTGCCACAAACTTTTCGTATTGTTCTGGTGATGTTAACTCATTTTTACAACTACTAATTTGATTTCTGATAGCTTTGGGATTATAAATCTTGGGATCTTTATTTAGCTCTTTTAAAATTTTTTTGACAACTGTTAAAGAATCATCACTGTCCATAATAACGAAATTACGATCATAACCTAAAATATCGTAGTTTTCTCTTAATATTTTTAGGCCAAAGCTGTGAAAAGTAGATATTTGAATACTGCTGTTGGTAATATTAAGAAGATCGGCAGTTCTTTCTTTCATTTCTTGTGCGGCCTTATTAGTAAAGGTTATAGCTAAAATATTATAAGGATTGATATTTTTTTCTTCGATGAGATATGCGATACGAGTTGTAAGCACTCGAGTTTTTCCACTGCCTGCTCCGGCTAAAACTAAAAGAGGTCCTTCGGTTTGTAAAACTGCTTCTTTTTGTTTATTATTCAAATTTGTTAAATCCATAAATATAATTGAGTAGACAAACTCAATTACACCTCCCTTTTCTTAGTGAAAGGTTAGTCTACTTCCTCTCATAGAACCGAAAAAGCATAGGTGCTATAATCTGTTCTCTCTGTGTTATTGTTATTATAGTATATAGTTAATACACTTACAGATTTATTATACTAAATTATCAAAGTAAGCGCTATAAACAGATTAAATTTTCAAAATATATGCGGGTTATTTAAGTAAATTTTTGTTAAATATAATGTATTATTATAAATTTATCCAAAAAATAAAAACCCCGAGAGGTTTTTTTATATACTTCTATACAAATTCATTAATTCTGATAATTTTTGTTGATTTTCTTCTTCTATCTTTTTCTTTTCTTTGATATATTCTTCATTTGTAGTCTTAGCTACTTCAATAGTATTTTTCTTTTTTAACATTGCCAAAACGGTTTTATAATCATCAACAGTCAAGATACTATCATACTCATTGGTAGTAGCTGGTTTTTGGTAAACTGTAACTACTTTTGTTTGATCTCTTTTAACTGTATATGGGTACGGTAAATAGTTTATATTATTGGGAACGCTTACACTGCTATTTACGACTTTAACTGTTTCTGTAGCCATAGCTTTCTCATTTTTAGGACGATGTTTTTCTAAATAGTTTGTCAATAATTTATATATAATTAGGTAAGCTATCCAAACAATAAATATGTTACTGCTTAATTCTATTAAAGAGTGCACTTCACCATTTTGATATAATGATGCTTGGTTAAAAACATCTAATTTTTCATTGGTAATTATACTTAAGTTTAGAATTAATAGATAATGCATACAGAAAAAAGCAATACTATTTATGATTTTACTTAATAATTTTGTCTTTTTTCCGAACATACTTATCCACATTATTATATTAGTGGTAATAATCGCAGCTAAGTATACTGAGATATTAGGAAATAATACTATGACAAATAAATTATTCATCATATGGTCAAACATTGTTGATAGTGAACTGTAATACTTAATGAGAATTAAAATTATAGTTACAATATAAATAATGCCATATGTTTTTTTACTTTCCTTAGCATTCTTTCTATTAGTAGTGGCGAAGAGAATACTTAAGAAAGCTAGTAGACAAATAACTACAATGTATGTTTTGTTAGAGCTAGTTATATCTATAACTGTTTTTAATTTATCCATAATTGTTAATTGCTTCATTATAATCTCTTCTCCCCCTTTAAATATCTTCAACTTTATCTAAATATGCAATATATACGGTTTGTGTTTTAGAATCATTATTTGTACATGTAACTAAAGTTAAAGTCTTTCTGTCATAATCTCTATATATGGCAATTTTACCTGTTTTTTGTTGTTTATATATTTTGTCTATTTTGTAGACATATCTTTTTTCTTTGTATACTACATAGGCGTAATCGTTAGTATTAAGTTTATATAAGTCATTAAAAAATGCTTTCCAACCAGTACCTGAGTGGGCTGCTATAATTAAATTTCCCTTATCTGTATCTGGATAGTTTGATGTAGGAGAAACATAAATATTTTTTTCTACATCATTGTCCTTATTATCTTTAGCTAAAAAGCCTTTGTTTAAGTTAATTTTAGGGATTTCAAGATAACCTATGTAACCGTTTTCATCTTGTGTAACTGTTGTTTCGTTCTGTGTCGTTTGTTCTGTTTCTTTTTCCTTTTTATCCTCTTTATTTTCTATTACTGTTTCTTCATAAAATACATTAGACATATAATCATATGCTTTAATTTTTTTACTTTGCATATAATTATAAGAAATAAAGAATCCTCCAATAATTATGAATAGACTTGCGAGAGCTGCTACTACATTTGTGGGGATTCTTCTATTTGTTATTTTATTTATTATTTTTTGCATTGTGGTATACAAATCCTGCTGTTGAAGCTAGAATTAATCCACCAACAATATAGAAAATAATTGAGGCTTTTGAATTTGTATTTGGAACTTCTACAACAGTAACAATTTCTTGCTTATTGTTAAAAGTTATTTGAGCTGTTTTGTTTGTATCACTGATTGTAAAAGTTATTTTCTCACTATTTAAAACATATCCTTCTGGAGCAGAAATTTCTTCTACTGTATATGTACCATTAGCAATATTTTCAATAGTGTAAGCATCCTCTGTTGTTGTAAAACGAGCTATTTCTTTACCATCAGCACTCTTTACAACTAATACTGCTCCGGCTAGAGGTAATCCCGTATTTTCATCTACTTTTAAGATTTTAACAACAGATTTTTCAGCGTGATTGTATAGTTTTAATGTAATTTCTTTATTTGTATCAGTAATCTTAAACTCTTGTGGAGTTGTATCTAGTACATAACCTAGTGGTGCTTCTGTTTCTTGAGCTGTATACGTACCATTTGGTAAATCTTTGATAACATAATAGTCATTAGTTGATGTCCAACTAGCTACTACTTTTCCTTGAGAGTTTTTAACAACTATCTTAGCTCCTACAAGTGGTTTATTTGTTGTTTGATCTAATTTAATTATCTTGACAATTGTTTCTTTCTTTTCTGTTTTATGATTATATAATTTTAGAGCTACTTCTCTGTTAGAATCACTAATTGTGAATTTCTGTGGAGTTGTGTCTAATTCATAACCTGCTGGTGCAGCTGTTTCTTGTAATGTATAATTACCCTTTGGTAAATTTTCAATTACATATTCTTTACCTGTTGTCTTCCAAGTAGTAACAACGTTACCCTTAGAATCTTTTAATACTAGTGTTGCTCCAGCTAATTGTTGATTAGTTGAGGCATCTATTTTAGTAATAATAACTTTAGACTTAAATATGTTTAAATCAATATTAGCACTTGTTGATTTAGTAGTTGGATATAGATAAGCTGGTACAACTTCTTGTACGTTTGGATTGCTTGGTCTATATTCATATACCTTATTGAATTTTTTTGATGCAGTAATATTTACTTTGAAGTTTGTTGATGTTGATTTTACATTGGCAACTGGTACATAAACTACAAAGTTTTCACCTTTTTTAAATGTTGATTTTACATTACCAGATTTATCAGCAGTAAATGAACCTGTTGGAGCACCTGATAATGTTACTTTATAGGAATCAACATCAGTTGCACTTACTTTAATTTCACTTGAAATATAATACTTTTTAGTTGAGCCTATTGATAGAGTCTTGTTGTTTGTTGATACTGATAATTTAGGGTTTGGATATCCAGCCTGTTTTGCTTTTTTAGCTCCTGCCACTAAATTTTTAATGTATGATCTTAGGTTTGATGGGTCTGATGCAGTTGTTTTAACAGCATTAGATAGATTAGATGACCCTGTTGTTTCATCTAGATACCACCAAATAGCAACTTGGGTGATATAGTAATCTTTTCCTTTATCTCCTGTCATGCTTTTATTTGGATAACCATTTTCGATAATGTATGCAAAACCAGCATCTCTTTCACCGTATAATGTTACAGTTGTGTTCTTAGTTGTGTTTTTATGCAGACTTAAACAGTAAGTTTCTGTTCCATCTACTAACGTTTTTGTTCCAAAATTTAAGCCATTGATGTATCCTGGAACGGCAGATGAGCTACCAACTTGTAATGTTTTTGGTGGTTCAGCTGCAAATACATCTGTACAACTTATGATAGCAGCCATAGCAAAAACTACTACTGCTAAGATGGTATGTTTCAATTTGCTTGAAATATTTTTCATAATTTTCCCCCTAACTCATTTAATGCCATTTATTTTAACATAAATGTTATTAAAATGCAAGCATTTTTTGTATCTTACGAAAACATATCTTACTTCACTGAAAAATTATACTACATATTAAAGGTAAAAGCAAAGAAATTTCTTTGGAAAAATAGCCTATTTAATAATTTGTGCACTTTAGATTGATTCAACGCCTATTTAATAATATTGGGCTAGATAAACGTTGTTTTATTTTGTCATTATACATATATAATCTTTTAACAAATTATTTATATAAGGTAAATAAGCATCTTTTATGAGTGCAAATAGGCATATGTTATAAGGTTAAATAGGCATCAATTTGTAAAATAAATATAACTCAAATTTATAAAATAATTCTGTATACTAACTTTTTCTGTATACTAACTTTTTGTTATTTTAAAGTTGGAACTTAAAAAAACTCTCAACACCTTATAAATTAAAGATTGAGAAGATTTTCTAAAACTTATAAAATAACAATTGGTATGCATAATAATTTCTTGATTTAAAACTAATAAGTAAAGGAAATTAAGAAGATGAGATTATATACAATTAAATATAATAGATAAAAATAATTGTTTTTTCATCTAGGAGTATTCTCTTCTTATTTAATAGTTATTATATACTTATATTTTTAGTTTCTTATTCTAACCCATTATTTGTCCACCGTTATTGTGAATAACTTGCCCTGTCATATAGCTAGACTCATCGCTTGCTAAAAAAACGAACGTTGGTGCTAATTCATATGGCATAGCTCCTCTAGCCATAGCTGCATCTGATCCTAGAGATGGTATTTTTTCTTTTATCCAACATGCTGGTTGTAATGGAGTCCAAAAAAATCCTGGTGCTATGGCATTAACTCTAATATTTTTTAGTGCTAAATTTCTAGCTAAGGCTCTGGTAAATCCAACTATGGCTCCTTTTGTAGTTACATAATCTATTAATTGTGGATCCCCATAAAAAGTAGTGACAGAACTTAAATTAATAATCGACGCACCTGATTTTAAATAAGGAAGCACTGCTTTAGTCAAATAAAACATGCCATACACATTTACTTTCATTGTCCAATCAAATTGTTCATCGCTTATACTTTCTAACTTATCTTGTTGGTATTGCACGCCTGCATTGTTAACCAGTATATCTATTTTTCCAAAGCGTTCAAGCGTTTTCTGAACTATCTTTCGACAAAATTTATTATCCGTAATATCTCCTGATAATAGTAGACATTCCCCTCCCATGTTTTCTATATAATCTTTGGTTTCCTGGGCGTCTTTATGTTCATTATAATATGGGATAACTACTTTAGCTCCCTCCTTAGTAAAAGCAACTGCAGCTGCTCGTCCTAATCCACTATCTCCTCCAGTTATGATAGCTACTTTATTTTGTAATTTTCCACTCCCTTTATAGTTTGGGTTATCAAAGATGGGGCGTGGTTTCATCAAATATTCCATTCCAGGTTGAACATTTTGAGATTGTTCTGGGGCTAAAATGTGATACTTGGTACTTTGAATACCTAATGGGTAATAATAATTATAGTATTGGTTGCCATATTGATAATCAAAATTCATTTTTATCCTCCTTCATCATAATATATGAAATTCAATTGTAAGCGTTATCTACTTTATTTTTTTATTTAGGTATAATTTATTAACTAGTATTTTGGTCGTGCATATAATACCTTGAACGTGAGAGGAGGATTATTTTGAAAAGAAAAATTACGTTTGTTATATATGGCATTATTATTTTGGTTGCTATACTAGCGGTCTTTCTAAACTTAAATAAGAAAGATACTACAAAGAATTTGACAAAAATCAAAGTGGCTGAAGTTGCTCATACGGTTTTTTATGCTCCACAGTATGTTGCTTTAGAAAAAGGTTTTTTTGAAGATGAAGGACTAGATGTAGAATATCTTTTAACACCTGGTGCTGATAAAGTCACCGCAGCTGTTTTGGCAGGTGATGCTGATATTGGTTTTTCTGGAAGTGAAGCAACAATTTATGTTTATAATGGAGGAGAAAAAGATTATTTGAAAACTTTTGCTCAATTGACACAAAAAGATGGTTCTTTTATAGTTGCAAGGGATAATATTAAAGATTTTAAACTTACTGATTTAAAAGGTAAAACTATCGTTGGTGGTCGTACAGGTGGTATGCCTGAAATGACTTTAGAGTGGGCTTTAAAGCAAGCTGGAATTACACCTGGAAAAGATGTAAATATTGATACATCTGTTGCCTTTGCAGCAATGGGTGGTGCTTTTATAGGAGGTACTGGTGACTTTGTAAGTCTATTTGAGGATAGTGCAAGGATAATGACTCTCTATTTCTAAATATAAATTTGCTTATTAGTTTGTAAAATCATTATAATTCATACACTTTTCTCCTTTTATGAGAGAAATTGTATAATAATACTTTATAATGGTTTTCTGTTAAGTAAAGTTTGGTATTTTATTTACTTAGCTGTTATTTAATTTATATATTATCGTATATAAATTGTATATGATTTTGCTTGGTGGATTTGTTAATTATATTTGGGTGTTGGCGGTATATATGTAACAAAAAAAAACACTTGAATATGGAATTCAAATGGGTTTAATTTGGACTTTTGTATTGTCGTAACATGCAAATTTATTTTTAAATAAGCTCTTATTATGCTAATGTTCTTACTTTTAATTGTTCTTGATTAGTATTGTGAATTAATTCTATAAGTGTATTTATGGCTTCCTCAGTATCTCCATCTTCATATATTGGTAGACCAATAATATCTGTTTCTTCTTCATCATAATATGCTGTACTTAGAAACATCATTTCGCTACTTTTTAGATTCGGAACAATTTTTTCTAAGCTTTGTTTCATTAGGCTGTTAACATTACTTAATTTTGGTAAAGTAATAAAGGTACCTAATTGGGGATTACGTATATCGAGTGGACAAATTACAATGTTATTTTGAACTGCTGTACGATTTACTAATTGATATGTATCTCCAGGTTTTAAATCGTCCGTTAGAACACCTTTCATGATAGATGAATCTTCCTCTTTTAGTCTCATGTATGTTTCGTAATGTAGTTGTTCTGACTCTTTTCTAGGGACTTTAATAATTTGCCCTGTTTTATCTATAAATACTAAGCTGTTGTCTTGAAATATATATTCCATTGAAGCTCTCCTTTCTTAAGTCGCGTGTTTAATGTTATCACACTTTATAATATTTGGCAAGTTTTTTTAAGCTTGGTTTTTTTGAGCTTGGGTAGCTTCTATATAAGATGCAACAGTAGTAAGTAAACATAAATAAAATATAGTTAAAATATATTGTTTAGTATCGATATCATTTTCTATATCAATAACTTTACGGAACTGTACCTAACTAATTTTTTACTTGTCTATATCTTTACTACATAATATTTATATGTATCATTGAAAGAAAAAGTAGTAAATTCTTTTTCTTGTCTTAAGAGATGATAGTGCAAGAAAATGAAGTTACCAAGTCAAAAATTATTAGTCTAATCATAAACAAAAATAACAATTCACTTGGTAATGGACTTTATATCTTTTAGTCCTTTGTGTATCATATCCCCGTTTAAATTCATAACTATTTCTTAAAATTGGTTGTAGTTTTTTATTTTCATTATCTTTGTAAGATAAAAATATATTTAACTCTATATTATATTTATCATTACTTATTTTAGATACGACAATATGATTAAGTAGAGAACTAATAATTTTAGTTATTGTAGATTTAGAATTGACTTTTGATTTTAAGATATCTTCTAATTCCTTTGTTTTATTGGTTGTAGTCCTTAATTTATCTTTATCCATTTTTAATTTATTTAATTCTTTAGTAAGATCATTTATCTTATCATTAAATTGATTGTTTCTTTCATAAAATTCTTCATTAGATAGACCACCTTGGATACTTAACTCTAATATCTTATCTTTCTTAGTATATAGATTATTGATTTTTTTCTCTCTGGATGATATTTCTTCATCAATACCAGTATCTATTTCTAAATGTCTATAATGATTCATTAGAGTATTTATAATATCTTTAGAATCAATTTGTAGTTTGGATATTAAATCTTTAAAAATAGCATCTAATTCTGACTCTCTTATATTAGGTGAATCACAGGTAGTTTTACCATTTTTTAAATATTCGGAACAAACCCAAGTAATATCTTTTTTCTTTTTTCTAAACTTTCTTCTATGAAAAACCGTATTGTGCTGTTTGCAATAAATCTTAGCACTATAAAGATATCTATTTTTATAAATACTTTTATCTTCTTTCCTTTCACTAAATGCTTTCTTTCTTGATGCTAGTCTAGTATTTGCTCTTTCCCACAAATCTTCATCTACTATTGGTGGTATTCTTGTTTTATCTTCATAGATAACCCAATCGTCCTTTTCAAAGTATTTAATTCTTTTAGTCATATAGTCTACTATTTCGGATTTTCTAGCACAATAGTATCCTTTATACTTAGGATTCTCTATCATCCTTGAAATTGTAGATACACACCATTTCTTATTTTGGCAAGTTTTTAATCCTTCGCTATTTAATGTCTTAGCAATCTTTGATAAAGATAATTCTTCAACAGCATAAAGTTCATGAATTCTTCTAACTACTTTAGCCTCATCCTCGACTAATTTAAGTATTCCTGTAGCCTTATCTTTTTTATAACCATAAAGTAAATTATTACCAAGTATTTCTCCTCGCTCTATGGCACGATTCATGCCAAATTTAACACGCTCTGATAATCTTCTTATTTCGTCTTGCGCCATAGAAGCCATTATGGTAAGTCTTAATTCTGAATCAGGTAAGGCAGTATTAATATTATCATTTACAAATAAAACAGCCACTCCATAAGACAAAAGTTCTCTTGTATATTTGATACTATCAAGAGTATTTCTTGAAAATCTAGAAATTTCTTTAGTAACAATTAAATCAAATTTACTACTTCTAGCATCTTCAATCATCTTCATAAAGTTATCTCTTTTAATATCACTTGTACCAGTTATTCCATCATCTACATAGCCTTTAACATAAGTCCAATTTGGATTTTCTTTTATATATTGTTCAAAATGTTCCACTTGATTTTGAAGAGATTTCTTTTGTTCCAAATGATCTGTTGATACTCTTGCATAATCTGTTACTCGAAGGTTTATACTTGTAAGTGGCATTCCCATATTTAACTTTTTTCGAACAGTATATAAATCCAATCCTTTTTCTCCCTTCTAATGGCATTATGCCATATTATCATGTATTAGCATTTGCACCACTTGCATTACATATTTTTAATTCTTTTAAAATATTTTCTTCGGTATATTTAAACATCTTATAAGATATTTTATTTTCATCAAATAACTCTTTATTTAAGGAAAGAGCTACATTTAAAAGTATTTCTTTATTTTTATATTTTACTTCTTTATTTCTCATATCATTAGAATCCATAACTCATCTCCTTTGTTTAAAACTATGAGAAAAATCGTAAAATAATACTTTAAGAAAAAAGAAGAAGCTATTTATTTAGTTCCTGCTTAGTTTATTTTATTTGCCTTACTTTTAAAGTATTTTCAATTGTTTTAATTAACTTGGTTGGAGCTGTCTCTGATAAACAAGATCCAAATTTTTTGCTATACCATTTATATCACAAAATATAATATCATATCTTTCAAAGCTATCCATTTTGTCTTCTTTATCATATTTATACATTTTTGGGATGTCTAAATAATCTAAGTTTTGAAGTAGTTCAGTATCATATTCTTTATCATCTACAAAAAGAATTTTAACATCTTTTTATCTTTTATTGTTATTGAACCTAACTTTATATTTCTACTTTTCAGTTCATCAATAGTGAGTAATTCATCAACTGAAGTTTTCTTTTTTAATAATTTTAATGGACCAATTTTAACATCCTGATACAATTTTTTCAAATTATTATACCCAAAAAAAGACAATACTTGCTATTTTCACAGTATTTTAATATGGGAATTTATTTGGAAAAATATTAGAATGGGAATTTATTTGGAAAAATATTAGAGACTTCTTATTCTTACACTAAGAGAGCCTAATGCTTTACAAATTGAACAGCAGGGATACGGTTATGTAGTAGCATCACTTGGTGAATTAGGTGGAGTTGTTCCTTATACCTCATATAGTGCTAGACAAAGTTATATTAAAAATAATAGTGATGTTATTGAAAAATTTGAACGTGCTATTCAGAAAAGCTTAGATTATGTTCACAAAACAAGTAATGAACAAATTGCTAAGGATATTTTAAATCAATTTCCTGATACATCTTTAAACGATCTTACGGAAGTTGTGGGTAGATATAAAGAAATAGATGCTTGGCCTGATACAACTGAATTCACGCAAGATTCTTGGAATCACTTACAAGAAATAATGATTGAAGCTGGTCAGCTTGAAGAAAAGGCACCTTACAATAAGTTAATTTATGAAAAATAAAATTTTAGAAGTAAGAAATTTAAAAAAAGTTTATCAGGATGCAAAAGGCGAAACCGAAGCAATTAAAAATATAAATTTTAGTGTTTATGAAGAGGAGTTTATTTCAATAGTTGGTCCATCTGGTTGTGGCAAATCTACTCTTCTTTCTCTGCTTGCTGATATCGAAAAACCATCCAGTGGTGAAATTATATGGAATAAAGATAATATTGTAATTGGTTATATGTTGCAGACTGATTCATTATTTCCATGGCGTACTATTTTAGATAATGCTTTGATTGGTCTTGAGGTAATGGGAAAATTAAATGAGGAGAACAAGCAATATGTTATTAAATTATTAAAAACTTATGGGTTGGGTGAGTTTATGGATAAATATCCAGATGCCTTGTCTGGTGGTATGAGACAAAGAGTTGCTCTTATCAGAACATTAGCTATTAAACCGGATATTTTACTATTGGACGAAGCATTCTCGGCACTTGA
>CANRBB010000009.1 GCA_947628745.1 uncultured Bacilli bacterium
GATTATAACGAATTTATTAAATCTAAAGGTTATAACCTATTTAGAGGAGAAATTGGTGGAGATAAAACTCATTTAACCAACGCAATGAAACAACAACAAGAACTAAATGAATTAAACAAAGAAATAAAGAATGAAAACGAGCTATTAAAAGAAGCAAATAAAAATGAAAATCTATTTATTGATAAAATTGATAAAGAAACATCAAGAGATATCTTAAATCCTGTTAAAAAAGGCATTATAAAGCAATATAAGGATGAAGATATAGATAATCTATCTACTTATTCAAAAGAACTAGTTGAAGATAATTTAAGAAAAGATTTAAAGATTAAGACTCTTACAAAAGAAGTTAATAACTTCAAATCTGGTAAAACATATCAGGAACAAAACAAAATTATAGACAATCAAAAGAAGATTATTAATGAAAAAGATAACGAAATTAATGATTGGAAATATAAGTTTGAGAAACTATCCAATGAATTTAAAATGTTTAAGGAAAAAATTCAAAATAAAATATTCACTCTTATTTCTAAAATATTTGAAATTCTTCATATTCCCTATTCTTGGTATGAAGCTAATGATATAGATTATGCAATAGATAAAACAAGTAGTTATTTAAAAAAACATTCAAAATCAAAAGATGATTTTGAGATATGATTTATAGAGTTACCGTTTGTATGTTAAAATATAAATGTTACGGACTGGTATATTTATAAATCCCAACAAAGGAGGAACGATATATGGGAATATATAAATTACCAAAGAATCAATGGACAAAAGATGGTCGTAAATATAAGTATTATTGGAATGAAAAAGATAAATCTGGCAAATGGCATAAAAGATTTTCAAAAGCATACAAAACTAAAATAGATGCAATGAATGCTGAAAGAGAATTTTTAAATAACAAAGTTGAATTTGGTGGAGATATGGAAATGACCTTTGGTACTTTAACCAATCAGTACATTGAATCGCAAAAAAATAAAGTTCGAAAAAGAACTATGGAAACATATTTAAAAAGAAGAAGATATTTCACCAGTTTTGAAAATGTTAAATTAAAAGATATGGATGCTAGTCTATATCATAAATTTCAACAAGAGTTATGGAATAAACCTATTAAATGCTCTAGTAGAAATGATATACAAAAGTTTCTTAAAATTATTCTTAATTGGGGAATGAAAATGTATGATATTAATTTAATGCGTTTCTACAAAAAAATAGAATTTTTTAAAGATCCTAATGAAATGAAAGAAGAAAAAGATGTTTATACTTTTGAAGAGTTTCAAAAATATATCACAGGAGCTTCTACTTTAAATGATAAAACCATGTTTGAAATGCTATATTATTGTGGATTGCGTCGAGGTGAAGCAAGAGGACTTCAATGGTCTGATATAGATTGGAAGAATAAATTAGTATCTATTACTAAACAAGCCAATAGTGTTAAAGATAGTCAAAAGTATTATGAATTGACACCACCAAAAACTCCTAAAAGTATTAGAACACTACCTCTTACTGATGTCTTATACAATGATTTAGTAAATCTTTACAACGAAAAGAAAAAATATTATGGATTTAATGAAAAATGGTTTATTTTTGGAGAATTAGATCCATTAACTTTTGGAATGATGGCTAGAATCAATGGTAGAATTGCTAAAAATGCTGGTGTTAGAAGAATAGCACTTCATTGCTTTAGACATAGTTGTGCATCTCTTTTAATAAATACAGGTCAACCAGTAACAACTGTATCTAAGTATTTAGGACACGCAAGTACAAAAGAAACATTAGATACTTATGCTCATATGTTTCCAAATAATCTTACTGATGTAAAAAATACCATAGATAATTTAAATCTAGGTATTTAAATAAACTTAAATAAAAAATATATTTAGTATCTGAAATAGAATTTTTGGTATCTAGTTTGGTATCTAGAAAAATTCAAAACCCTTGCAAACCCTTATAAAAACAAAAATGCTAGGTCTTTCGACCTAGCTTCAGGGGGTTCGGTTGAATATACTCTCACAAAATATCATAGTGAGAGATATCAGCATAATATTTCTATCATGCAAGTTAATCATAACCAAAAAAAAAAGAAAAGTCAATGAATTTGATGAAACTATGATAAAATATTTTTTAAATTGACATCTTAGTAATTAGTATTCATTGAATCTATTAAAAGTTTCTTTAACTCTAAATCATTTTCTTCATCTTTTAAATATTCTTCGCTATCAGCTTTTGCTTTTAATAAAATATCATAATCGTCCCTAATAGAGGCTATTTTAAAACACATATCTCCACTTTGTTTAGTACCAAATAAATCTCCATGGCCACGTAATTTAAAATCTTCCTCACTAATTTTAAATCCATCATTTTCTTTTTCCATAATACTGAGCCTTTTTGTGTCGTTATCACTAATTAAGATACATTTAGACTCATTAGAGCCTCTACCAACTCTTCCCCTTAATTGATGTAATGTTGACAAGCCAAATCTATTAGCATCAAAAATAACCATTGTAGTAGCATTGCTTACATCAACCCCCACTTCGATAACTGTTGTAGAAATTAAAATTTGAATTTTATTTTGGGCGAACTCTTGCATAATTAATTCTTTTGCTTTGCTAGCCATCTTACCATGTACTATATCTATCTTGAAATATTCACCAAAGGCTAATTTCATTTTGTCACGTAAATCGCAGACTGTTGCTAAATCATTGGAATTTTCGCTGTCTTCAATAAGTGGTGCAATCACATATACCTGGTGATGCTGTTTTAATTCATCTAGCATCATCTGTAACACATCTTTAATTTCACTACTATTCTTAACATATGTCTTTACTGGCTTTCGTCCCATAGGCTTTTCACGAATAATAGAGGTATCCATATCACCATAAATAGTTAATGCATATGTTCTTGGAATGGGGGTTGCACTCATATATAAAATATCAGGCATCAATCCTTTGTTTTGCAAATTGCCTCTTTGGTTAACGCCAAAGCGATGTTGTTCATCTGTAACTACAAGTCCTAAGTTGTTATAATTAACGTCTTCTTGAATTAGGGCGTGAGTTCCAATAATAATATCAATGGTACCACTTGCTAATTTTTTATAAATTTCTGTTTTCTCTTTTTTTAAGGTTGAGCCTGTAAGTAATGCTACTTCAATATTAGTATCTTTTAGCAAATCTTTTAAATTATTATAATGTTGAACCGCAAGTATTTCTGTTGGAGCCATCAATGCTGATTGATAATGGCATAGACTATTTACATACATTGCTATAAAAGATACAATTGTTTTTCCACTACCGACATCACCTTGTAATAGTCTGTTCATTCTAGAATTAGATTCCATATCCTTTATTATATCTTCAACAGCTTTTGACTGATCATTGGTTAATTTAAAAGGTAATTCAGTCATAAATTTTTCTAGAGATTTTTTATCAATATTTCTTCTGATACCTTTAGCTACATTTTTATTTTGTTTTCTCAAATAATTTATTTTGTACATGAAAGCAAATAATTCTTCATATTTTAGTCTATATTTTGCTTCATTTAATTTTTCATCGCTGGGTGGATTATGTACAATATTTAATGCAGTTCTCTTGTTTACAAAATTATATTTTTCTAAGTATCTTGAGGGAATGTAATCATTAATATGTTTGCCATACATTAATAAGGCCATATTAATAAATGTACTAATATTTTTATTAGTCAAACCACTTGTGGTATGATAAACAGGCTCTATTCTTACTTTATTGGATAATAATCCTATTTTTATTTCAGAAGCTGTTATTACATTTTTTGTTTTATCGTATTTACCTATTACTGTAACTCCGCTACCTACTTCTAAATCCTTTTTCATAAAAGCTCTATTGAAAATAGAAACTCCTACAACTCCACTTTGTGTAACTAATCTAAAGTTCATCTTATTAAGCCCAGCTTTAAACCTCATCAAAATAGGTACGCTTTCTATCTTTCCATCAATGATTATTTTGCCTTTATCTTCTACTTCAAGTAAATTATCTCGTTTCAAGTAATCATAACGAAATGGGTAGTGACAAACTAAATCTTCTATCGTATTAATATTTATTTTTTGGAGTAAAGTTAGTGCTTTTGGACCAATACCTTTTACATTTTTTAAATCATCCATAACACCACTTCCTCATCACGCCTTATTATAACATAATGTACCTTTTAAAATCAAACAAATTTATTACTTTTTACTTCATCGAAAGCTCATATTATGGTATACTTACACATAGAAAGAGGATGCAAAAATGAAATTAAAAATTACTTTAATAAATATTATAAAATTACTTATTTCTTTTCTCATCTTTGAGAATAGTAACATATTTGTTATTCCGTTAAAATGGATTTTCAATCTAAATGATAAATTGTCAACATCAGCCTCTTATATTTTGACTACTTATAAGTATGTATGTATTATTATCATTATTTTTCTGATGTATCGCAAAGAGTTAATAAATGAGTGGAAGAAGTTTACTTCTAAGCTTGGTAAAAATGTAGATATTGCTATTAAATATTATTTTATTGGACTAATGGGAATGATGTTATTCAATATTATTTTAAATATATTTTTGAAACTCGGAGGACCTCAAAATGAAAAACAAGTGCAAAGTATGATTGATGCTTCGCCAATATTAATGTTGGTATGTGCAGGTATTTTAGGTCCTATTACAGAGGAATTGATTTTTAGAAAAGCTTTCAAAAATGTCTTTACTAAAAAATGGATTTTTATTATAATTTCTGGTTTTGTATTTGGAGCTATGCACATCGTAGGATACTTTGATAATAGTCCTTTAGAAATTTTTTATCTTCTGCCATATGGGTTCCTGGGTGGCTGTCTTGCTGTTATGGATTATGAAGTCGATTCTGTTTTTCCATCTATTTCTATGCATATGTTGCATAATACTGTTCTAACTTTAATTTCAATTTTGCTATAAATATAAGACTGTTGAAGACTAATAAATCTTAGGCATTAGAATTTGTTAGTCTTTATTATTGCTCTGATAAATATATTAAATTAATGTTTTAACAATTGTTTATTTTATTTACAAAAGAAAAAGACTACGTAATATAGTCCTAATTAATAATTATGGCAATTTTTTAATCTATGCCTCGCTCAACAATACTATCGCATATACTTAAAATTACTGTCCATATACTTTGAATACCAACAAGTAGTAGATATTCTAGCCAAAAAGAATCACTAAATATCATGTTGCTGTTAAATAGCATACAAATCATATTGTTTACTAATAATGAGAATATATATACTATTATGACTGCAATAATTGGAAATTTTGTATTCACTAATAGATAGTTATAAATAGCTAAACAAACAGATTGACTAAACAGATAAGCTATAGCTACTCCTAGTGAATTAATTAAATAAAAATCACCAGTTAAAGTAGCATTAAATACTAAGTAAAATGAAAATATAACAATGGAGGATATTATTACTGCTTGCATACCATATTTGTAGCCAATTTCCTTAGTAATTACACCAGATATAAAATATACAAACGGAAATAGAATCGACATTAGACTCAGTTGTGTGCCTTGAAAGTCAATCACAAAATTATTTAAGGAACACAAGAATATAATAACTGAGCATAATAAAAATGTATACGCTCCAAAGAGTTGTCTTATTGTTTCATGCTGTTCTTCTATTATTTCCTTATTACTACGTCTCCCCATAACAATCACACCCTTATATATTAATAAGTATAGCACAAAACGTAAATTTTAAAAACATTATTTTTTTGACTTGTAGTAGTTTTTTTTGAGTTGTAGTAGTTTTTTTTAGTTTCTTTAAAATTCACTGAAAAAAGTGCATTTTCTTTTAAAACTACACTTTTCCCCACCTATTGCACTTTTTGTGCACTTTAGATTGATTCAACTGTTTTTTTTTGAGTTGTGGTAGTTTACATATGATGGAAGACTAGTGTAAACACCAGCAAAATATAGTTAGAATACATTGCCTAGTATCAATATTATTTTAATTATCCAAATAATTATAAAAATTTTTGCTGAAATTAAAATATTTTTTGTACTCCTAAATAAAAGTTAAATTCGTAAAGTAGGAAAGTAAATTCTTGATATTTTATGAATGGGAAATTACCTTTTATTTTGTAATATTTTGTTTAAAATAAAGTAGTTTTTTGATACAATATATTAAGGTGATGCTATGTTAACAAGGGAAGAAAAAAATGAACATAAGCAAGATGAAATTGAACAAGAAAAAAGAAAAGAAAAGGCAAAAATAATTATTAAGAAAATAATAAAAATAATTTTTATAATATTTTTGCTTGTATTAGTTTTTATCTTATATACAAGGTATTCTGTAAATGAGGGACTAATTGTTAAAGAAAAAAGACTTGTAAATTCTAATATTCCAAGTTCTTTTAATAGCTTTAAAATAATTCAATTTTCTGATTTACAATATGGCTCAACTGTATCTTTAGATGAAGTAGATAATTTAGTAAAAATAATAAATGAGAGAAATCCTAATTTAATTTTATTTACTGGTGACTTGATAGATAATGAATATAACATTAAGAGTGAAGAAATAGAAAAATTAATTAAAAAGTTTAAAAACTTAAATGCAGACATTGGTAAATATGCTGTAAATGGAGATGAAGACAATGATAATTTTACGACAATTCTAACACAGGCTGGCTTTACAGTATTAGACAATAGTTATGATTTGATTTACAATAGAGATAATAATCCTATTCTACTTGTTGGTTTGTCTTCAAGTCAAAAAAATAGAGATATAAAAAAGGCATTTAGTTACTATGAAGATCCGACTCATAATAGTAATATTTATAGTATTTTGATGATGCATGAAGCTGACAGTATTGATGAAATAATTCCAAATTATAAAGTCAGTTTAGCTTTAGCAGGGGGAAACCTAAATGGGCAGATTCGAATCCCAAAAATAGGAGGTATAATAAAAAGAGAAAAAGCCGAAAAGTATCTAGATGAATATTATGAGTTAGATGATACTTTGTTATATATATCAAGTGGTATTGGTACGGATAATAATCAAATTAGATTATTTAATCGGCCTAGTATTAATTTTTTTAGGTTGGCTGTATCTTAGAAGAAAAAATTACTCTTTTTCTTCTTGATAGACGTCTCTTTTTTTATGTATATATTTATATCTTTAATTTGTTGATTATTAAGATAAATTTTTATAACACCAACTTGTTCGTTGTTCTTATAATTTTTAACTTTTTTTAATTTAACTACAGTTTTAATTTTATCTTTTTCATTGTCTGTTAGAGGATATTTAAAAGACTCTTTAATATATAGTTTATCTTTGTAATATTTTTCATCAATCTTAAAGTTATCTTTGTCTATAATAGTATAATTCTTATATTTATCGAAGACATATTCATACAATTCTTGATGATTTTCATACTGATTGGTATCTTTGAGTGTGACAGTTGTTAATCTTAAATCATTTTTAGTAGCTGTTGTTACTAAAGTTTTTCCAGCAGCAGGAGTGTATCCATTCTTACCACCCGTTGCATATTTATATTGTTTAAGCAGTTTATTTCTGTTATACCAAACATATGACTTATTACTAGTCGCTATTTGATATTTGTAAGTTTTTGTTATTTTTCTATATGTCTTATTAGTCTTGTATATATAGCTTGAGAGCAAAGCCATATCATATGCCGTGGAATAATTTTTAGTGTCATCATCAAGTCCATGACAGTTATTAAAAATAGTGTCATCCATGCCCAGTTCTTGAGATTTTTTATTCATTAATTTAACAAAACTTTTTTCATCGTTACTTATGTTGTTTGCTATTACTACGGCGGCATCATTGCCACTTCTTAAAATTAAACCATATAAAAGATCCTTTAATTTCATTTCTTCACCAAGTTCGATGTAAATATTTGTACCATACATTTTTAGAACTTCTTCCCCTGCTACATATATATCTTCTAGATTACCCTTTTCTAAGGCTATGGTGGCAGTCATGATTTTGGTGATTGAGGCTATCAATCTTTTTTCGTGTGCATTATTTTGATAGAGTATTCTACCACTATCAATGTCCATAACAATACTAGATCTACTAGTGTCATTTAAGGCATATGCGTTTATGGGTAGAAATAAAAAAGAAATAAATATAATTAACAAATTTTTTTTCACATAATCACCTATTTTAATTTTATTAATAAAAAAAAGAAAAATGTTTTTTATTTAAATTTAAGTGTTTCTTATTTTAACTTAATTATTTTAATTTAAATAAAAAATGGCTTTGAAACCATGTATTAGCCTTGGTATAAGCCATGTAATTTTTCTCTATCTGTGTCACTTATATCATCAAGAATCCATTCATCATCTTCTTTATGTAAAGTAAAAATGATTTCTTGTTTTGTTCTATCTTCAACTTTTTTTAGCTCTGCTATTTTGTAATCCCAAATTTTTTCTAAATCATCTGTACCATCATCTTTTTGGAATTTATCTTTATTATCCTTATAATATTCTTCACTTTTATTCAAAGATGTGCGATAATCATATACCTCTACTTCAACTGTCACAGTAGCATTATCTTCATCAACATTTTCATCTTTGATTTTGTAAGACATATTTTGATATTGTTTTTCTATTAAGGCCTTATAGTCTTTTTTTTCTTCGTCAGTTAATTCTTGATTGTTAGAAACAACACTATCTAATTGACTTAAAACCTCACTATCCATTCTTTGGTACTTACTCATAAAATCTTCTACTTTACTGGTTGGCGTATTTTTGTCCATTGAGCATCCTACTAAGAAAAGTGAAATAGTCAATAGTATTACAATTATTTTCTTCATATTTTCCCTCCATTTATATAGTGTCAAAAAAATAGTATTTTATACAAAATAATTAAATATTTTATTTTTTAAAGTGTAGGTAAAAATATTAGACAAAACTTTATTATATAAGTACTTGATAATGATTAAATAATAATATTTAGTCTTTCTTATTATGATGGGTCAAAAAAATGTAAAACCTATAAAGTAGGTCTTTCTTATTAGAAAAGGTACTTTATAGGTTTTTTACTTATTGTTTGTCTCTTATTTTTATATGTGCTTCCCTTAATTGTAATTCTGTAATATCACTAGGAGCCTGCATTAAATTGTCAGCACCATTGGCGTTAAGTGGGAAAGCAATTGTTTCACGAATTGAATCTTCATCAAGTAACATCATTAACATTCTATCAATACCAGGAGCCATACCCGCATGAGGTGGTGCACCATATTGGAACGCTGTGTATAATGCACCGAATTTTTCTTTTATTACATCTTCACCGAGACCTACCACAGAAAATGCTTTTTTCATCACTTCTGGGTCGTGATTACGGACTGCACCACTGGCCATTTCTACTCCATTACAAACGAAATCAAATTGTTCAGCAACTATTGAATCTATGTCGCTATTTTCCAAAGCTTTGACTCCACCCTTTGGATTATTAAATGGATTATGGGTAAAATCATATTTTTCTTCTTCCTCATTCCACTCATACATTGGGAAGTCTTTTACAATACAAAATTCGAATTTATTAGGATCCATTAATTCTAATTTACGTCCTAATTCATCCCTAATTTTTCCGGCTAATGTTGGGGCATGCTTTCGATCTGCGATAAAGAACAAAACACTATTTGGTTTTAATTCAGCTTTTTTGATGAGAGCTTGTCTTTCATCATCTGTTAAAAACTTATCTATTGGTCCTGCAAAACTCATATCTTCTAATACCTTAAAATAACCAATACCAGGCATACCAATTGATTTGGCATAATCAACTAGCTCGTTAAACCAGGAGTTGGACCTCGAAGCAATATCATCAACTTTTATTCCCTTTACTGTCACACCTCTAAATGGTCTAAAGTCAGTTTCCTCAAACTCTTCGGTTAAATCAATTATATAAAGGGGATTTCTAAGATCGGGTTTATCAGTTCCATATTTATCCATGGCCTCTTTATAAGTAATTCTTTTGAAAGGTTTAGGGCTTATTTCCTTATCCGAAAAGTGTTTATATGTCTCATAAAACAAATCTTCTCCTAACTCTAAAACATCTTCTTCTTCGCTAAAGGCCATTTCAAAATCTAGTTGATAAAATTCTCCATACACTCTGTCACTTCTAGCATCTTCATCTCTAAAACATGGTGCTATTTGAAAATATTTGTCAATTCCACCGCACATTAATAATTGTTTAAATTGTTGAGGTGCTTGTGGTAAAGCATAAAATTTACCATGATATTTACGACTAGGTACGATAAAATCTCTGGCGCCCTCAGGAGAAGAAGCGGTAAGAATAGGTGTTGCTATTTCTATAAAGTCTCTTTCTTCCATAAAGTTTCTCATAAAGCGAATTACTTTATTGCGAAATAAAATATTGTTTTTAACTTTTGGATTACGAAGATCTAGATAACGATATTTTAATCTTATATCTTCACTTGATTCATGAGAAGTCATGACTTCGAATGGTAAAACATTTTTACTCTTACCTAGAACTGTTATTTCTTCAACTAACAGTTCGATTTCACCAGTTGAAATACGACTATTAAAATCATCTTCATTTCTTTTTCTGATTGTACCTAAAACGCTAACACTTGATTCTCTGGTTAATCCCTCAAAAATCTTATCATCATTACTTACTAATTGTAATGTATCATATTGATCACGGATATCTACAAAGATTACGCCTCCATGATCTCTAATATTTTCAATAAAACCAGCTACCCTTACGGTTTTACCAATATCATTATTACTTAGTTTGCCACCATAACAATTACGATATTTATTTTCCTTCATTATTTTTCCTCTTTTCTAACTCTATTTTTATAAGTTCTAAACTTCGATTAGGATTAGCCTGACGGTTAGACATTTGCATTAATTTTCCAATAAAGTAATTAACTACATAGTCTTTTCCTTCTTCAATATATTGTCTAACTTGTTCAGGATTTTCATTTAGTACTTTACTAATATATTCTAATAATTTATCATCATCATTAATTTGTTCTAAATTAGCCTCATTTATAATTTTAATAGGATCTTTTTTGTTTTCAAGAGCTTGGTAGAGAATCTTCTTACCATGATCCAATGAAATTTTCTTTTGGTCTACTAAGTCTATTACACCACTTAACATCTTTGGTGTTACAAAAAATTCATCTATGGAAATTTCTAATTTATTTAATGAGCTTAAAACAGCAGTTGTTACAAAATTAACTGTTAATTCTATATTGCTACCATAGCTTAAAACTTCCTCAAAATAATCTGCTACTTTTCTATTTTTTGCAATAACTTGTGCATCATATAATGATAATTGATATTTATCAATATACATTTCTTCTCGTTCTAACTTTAGCATTGGAACTGTGTGACGGATTTCTTCGAGGTATTTTTCAGTAAGTTTAACTGGGGCTAAATTCGGCTCAATATAGTATTTATAATCTATTGCATCTACTTTCTTTCGCATTGGATATGTTTTTCCATCTTCGGCAATTCTTCTCGTTTCTTGTACTACTTTTTCACCTTTATTTAAAACTTCAGTTTGTCTTTTTATTTCATACTCAATGGCTGCTCTTACTTGATCAAAAGCATTTATGTTTTTCATTTCTACTTTGGTACCTAGTGTGTCGCAGTCTTCTTCATGAAGAGAAATATTGACATCACATCTCATTTGTCCTTTATTACTACGAGCTTCACTAACTTCGCAAAATAAGAATAAATCTCTTAAATCTTCTAGGAAGGTAACAGCTTCATCTGCTGATTCAATACATGGCTCGGTAACAATTTCCATTAAGGGTATTCCAGACCTATTGTAATCTATTAAAGAATAATTATTCATATGATCAAGGGAAGCTGTATCTTCTTCCAAATGGAGTTGATGAATAAAGACTCTTTTTATTTTATCTTTTATGCGAATATCTAAATATCCTTTTCTACCCATAGGTTTAGTGACCTGAGTTATTTGGTAGCCTTTCGGTAAGTCTGGGTAAAAGTAATTCTTCCTATCGAAAATAATCTCATCAGGCTGATAGCAATGTAGGGCCATAGCTGTCTTAATAGCCTTTCGGCAGGCTTTTTCATTCACAACAGGTAAAATACCCGGTAAACCTAAGTCAACGGTTGCTACATTTTGATTAGGTATTGTAGAAAAAGTATTAGGGGCAGAGGAAAAATTTTTAGACTTAGTTTCTAGTTCACAATGTACTTCTAAACCAATTACAGCTTTATACATCTTTATCCCTCCAATTTCCTTTATAGCCTGTCACATTCTCAATCTTATTAGCTATATTTAATAATACATCATCTTCCAATTTTCTGCCTGTAATATTAACACCTACTGGTAAATTATCTATTTTTGTATAGGGAATTGTAATACTTGGATATCCTCCGAAGTTAGCGATAGCCATGTGATTTTCTAAAATTAAGTAACGATCAGACAATTTATCAGACGTGTCATCAAATTTAGGAGCAATCCCACCACTAGCTGGTAAAATCATACCATCATAATTTTCAAATAATTCATCCATTCTCTCAACAATTAGTCTTCTTATACGACAAGCATTTAAATATAGCTTTTCTTGATTTTCCTTTTGTAAAATATAGCTACCCAATATAAATCTTCTTTTAATTAGTTCAGAAAATCCTTTCGTTCTAGCATCAAATATAATTTCCTCAGGGGTACTTCCCTGTCCCCTTGGACCAAACTGTATACCCGTTAAATTAGCATTATTACTAGTTGCTTCTGCACAGCTTATTGTCATATAACTTGGATAAATAGCTTGTAGTAATTTATTGTCAATAGATACTTCTTCAACTGTAAAACCTGCTGCACGACATTTGTCAAGTAAATTATAAAAATCGTCTAATATTTTTTGTAAATTAGAATCATTTATATCTTTATATAATTCTTTGTCACAAATTTCTTTTACATAAAATAGTTTGCGAGATGATATGTCATTATTGATAATGTCATGATAACATTTACCATCATCTTTTAAAGAGGTCATATCATGACAGTCTTCTCCTTTTAATATGTCAGTTACAATAGCAGCATCTTCTACGGTCTTTGTAAATGTACCTACGTGATCTAGACTTGATGCAAAAGCAAATAATCCATAGCGAGAAATACGACCATAAGTTGGCTTAAAGCCGACAACTCCTCCAAAACTAGCTGGTTTTCTAATCGAATCTCCTGTATCACTACCTAAGGCAAAAGGAACTATACCAAGTGATACAGCAGCAGCGCTTCCAGCAGATGAGCCACCAATTTGTCTTGTTTTATCATATGGGTTTCGAACAAGTCCAGTATGTCCAGTAGTACCAGTTCCTCCCATCGCAAGCTCGTCTAAAACTGTTTTCCCCACTAGGATAGCTCCAGCTTCTTTCAATTTTTTATAGCAAGTGGCATCATACACAGGAATATAATCTTTCAAAATATTAGAAGAACCGGTTGTTAGAATATTAGAGGTAGAAAAATTGTCTTTTAAGGCATATGGTATACCAGTAAGTATTGTATCTTTTTTCTTTTTGCTTTTAAATTTATCAACAATAGTTACAAAACAGTTATAATCTTCTTGATATTCATTGGCTAAATTCACTGCTTCTGAAAATAGCTCCTCACTAGTAATTTCTTTTTTATCTAGTGCCCCTCGTAAATCAACAATTGTTTTATCTTGTATATTATATGCCATGTTATTCCACCACCTTTGGTAATTTGACTTGATCATTTACTTGATGTTTACAGTTAGCAAGCACCTCATTGACAGTCAATACATCTTCTTCTATTATTTCATCTTTACGTAATTTAGCCTCATATGTCACAAATGGAAATGACATAGGTTCGACATCTTTTATGTTTTCAATGTTATTTATTAAATCCATTTGTTTTAAGATAGTATGAAATTCTTCTTGCAATGTTTCGTACTCATTTTCATCCATATCAAACATTAATTTAGCAGCATACTCTTTCAATTTTTCTTTGCTTACTTCATATTCCATTTTTTATTCCTCCTCGCATAATTAGTATAGTATGAAAAAAACTATTCATCCTAAAAGGGACGAATAGTTTCCGCGGTACCACCCAATTTACTATAAAAATATAGTCACTTTACTTATAACGGCAAGTACCGGCTTAGTCTACTTAATTCTTTAAGCTCTCCAAAGTGTTTTTCAGAAAAGTTTCTTATCTGTATCCCATCATCACAGACTTTCTTAAAAGATGTGCTTTCCCTACTCCTCTTCATCAACGATTTCAAGCTATATTTTACTATTTAATATTTATGATGTCAACATTATTGTTATACATATTTGTTAGGCTACCATATTTTTAACTTCATTATCACTTGTTTTGGCTTCAGCATCTAACATAGAATTAATCAAACTACTGATTTGATTCTGAAGTGATGTAACTTCGTTCATTTTCGCTGTTAGTTCATCTCTATATTTTTTTAATTGAGCCATTTTTTCGGCATTAGTGTCTGTCTTAGGGGCAATAGGAGCTGAAGTTACACTAGAATTATTATTAATGTTTGGTGTTAAATTTACAGCACTTTCCTTATTAGGAGTTAATTGTCCATCACCGACAACTGTAACATCCTTGAAAACATCTTGACCTGGTTTTACAATATTAGCACTATCTATGTTTTTTTGTATTGTAAACATTGGCGAGCTATTAACGGTCTCGTTTCCCCCGTTAACTTTTTGAGTTATAAATAATAGACATTGAGTATCATCACACTGAGCATATAAATCAACAGAACCATTTGGATCAACTTGGCATGCTGCTAACCAGTTTTTGGTGACGTCATTTATATCTTGTCCAAAATATGATTTATTATAATCTAATTTTTTAGTGTTTTCTATAACCTTGGTAAATTCTTGCCCTAAGGTCGATGTTTTTTCTTGTTCGGTAGCTGGTGTTAAATTAAAATTTTCAAGTGGTGTCATTGGAGTATTTAAATGATTTAGACATTTAGCCTGTAATATTTCCATGCATAAGTACATTGGAATCTTTGAATTTTCACTGTCATCATTTTTAGTAGTAAAAGTATCGCCTAACACTTGATTTTTAATATTATCATTCATGCATATTCTATTGCACATTGCTAGGAAACTACTTACATCAGACAAATATAAATTTCTAACATTAATGTCTTGATTAGCTAGGCTTGCATTATCATCTAGTAATCTTGAACAGTTTATATCTATATATTTGCGTGCTTCACTTGGAAAAGGAACATAAGCCTGCGCAATTTGAGCATCAACGTATTGTAATGCTGGTGTTGTCTGACTCATATGGTCATAAAGAGATAGCTGATTAAAAATATCATTATTAAAGACGGGCATACCCGCTTGGTCTATCAAAAAATTTCTTTCATTTCTCTTTAAATTACTAACGTTCATAGAAACACCTCTATCCTACATTATATATTAGCATAAATTTATGTCTTTGCAAATAGAAAAAAAAGATTTTTTTATATATTTTGTTGAGGTTACTATTTCATTTAAGACGACTATCTGTTAAAATAAATGTCAAGTGGGTGATATGATGTTTTATGTCTTAAATGCAATATGTTCCGATTATGCTTTAGCTGGTATTTTAGGTGTAATTAAAAGAGTCATCGATGTAATTAGGATTGTTGTTCCTATTTTATTATTGATAGGTGGAACTATAATTTTTGTCAAAGGAATATTTAATCCCGATCAAAGTGATAAGACCAAAAAAGCTTTTGTTAATTCCATAATAAGTGCTGTTATTGTAATTCTTTTACCTTTTATCATCAATACTACTATGGCTATAATAAGTGCTTATGGTGATGTTGGGATAGTAGAGAGCGAATCCAACTTGGCCTTTGATATTTCTAGTTGCTGGGAATATGCTGGAGTCTCAGTTAGCGAAATGGATTCAACGTATGATGATACTAGTCTTTCTATTGAAGATGAGAAAACTAAGCAAACATCTTCAGGACAAAGCAAAAATAATAGTTCAACTTCTAATAAAAATAGTAATTCTAATAGTAATACTAATAGTAGTTCTGGCAATAAAAGTAATTCTGACAAAAATTCAAGTAGTAATTCTAATCAGACTAACAATACTAAATCATCTTACAACAAATACATATTGGTTGGTGATTCAAGATTTGTTGGTCAAAAAAGTAGTGGTCAGACCGACTCGAAAACTACTTACATAGCTAAGTCTAGTCAGGGTCTTAGTTATTTGAAAGAACAGGCAGAGGCTATGAAAAAGCAAGATTCTAAAAATACAGCTTTTGTTATTAATATGGGAGTCAATGACTTGTATAATGCCTCAAATTATGTTTCATACATTAATGATTTAGCTAAAAGTTATAAGGGTAGCATTTATTATTTATCTGTTAATCCAGTTGATGAAAATAAGGAAAAACAAAATGGCTACTCAGTAAAAAATAAAGATATTGAATCGTTTAACAAAACTCTCAAAAATGGGCTTAAGAATGTTACCTATTTAGACTCATATTCATATCTGCAAAAAAAGGGTTTCTCAACATCGGATGGCGTTCATTATACAAATCAAACGTATAAGGATATATATAATTTTATAAAAAATAATATAAAATAATTATTTGGGTTTGGGTAAAATTGGCGAAATTTAAATAATGTAAGAAAAAATGATATTGATTCTAAAGAGTATGTTTTAATTATATTTTGGTGATTTTATATTGATATTTATTGGTTAATTTTAGGGTTGATGTAAAAACTAGTGAAACTTAAAAATAATTAAGTTTAGACTTTATTCGCTAAATTTGATAAAATGAAAAGGAAGGAGTTTCTAAATATATGTAAATCATATAATTAGATTGTACTGATATTATGAAAAAGAACGTTTTAACGGGATTACGTCCCACCGGCAATTTACATTTAGGACATTATTTTGGTGCATGTCAAAATTATTTAAAATTACAAAATGAATATAACTTTTTTTTAGAAATTGCTGATGTACAAGCTTTAACAGATAATTTCAATAACCCTGAAAAAGTGCGTAAAAATGTTTATGAAATAACTATGGACTTGCTATCAATAGGGTTAGATCCTAATAAAGTTGATTTTTTTCTTCAATCACAGATACCGGAAATTGCTGAATTAACAGTTTTTTATTCAAATTTAGTAACAGTAGCAAGATTAGAAAGAAATCCAACCGTAAAAACAGAAATAGCACAAAAAAAAGATATATTTGGTAATAATGGTGAAAGTATTACTTATGGTTTTTTAGGCTATCCTGTAAGCCAAGCTGCTGATATTACTGCTTTGCGAGGAGAAGTAGTACCTGTCGGAGATGATCAATTACCACTTTTGGAACAATGCCGAGAAATTGTTAGAAAATTTAACTCTATATATGGTGAAATTCTTAAAGAACCACAGCAGGTTTTAAGTGAAACTACTAGAGTAAAGGGTTTAGATGGCAATGATAAGATGGGAAAAAGTTTAGGTAACGCTATTTATTTAGTTGATGATGAAGAAACCATTACAAAAAAAATAATGGCTGCTATAACAGATCCTAATAAAATTAAAAAAGATGATCCTGCCAATCCTCATATTTGTATGGTTTATTATTATCATAAATTGGTAAATAAAGAGCATTGCGAAAATGTGTGTAAGGAATGTAAAGAAGGTAATAGAGGTTGCGTTGCTTGTAAAAAAGAATTAATTAAAGCCATGTTAGATTTTTTACAACCTATTAAGGAAAAAAGAAAGTATTATGAGGAACATATTGATGAAGTAAAGAAAATACTAAGAGATGGCACTAAAAATGCTAAAAAAGAAGCTACTGATAATATGAAAAATATCAAACAAAAAATGATGATAGATTATGATTTATAGGAAAATTTATTTCCTTTTTTTTATAAAAATAAATTAGGTAAAGCTTTAGTATTTTTAAATAAGTATATTTAATTTTTGCCATGTTGTGTAATGAATTTTCTTCTTTCATTTTACATTTTGATTAATATATTATTATCTACTATCGAGTAATGGTTTATTTTTTATGAGAAATATAGTTTTTTGTGCTAAGCTGTATGATACGTTGTTTAATTGTATCTTGTGGTTAAAAAAGTTAAAATAGAGTCCTTTTTGCTTCACTTTCTTTTTGCATGGTTTTGTTATAAACCGGAAAGATAATTTATCTAGAATTTTAAAATTATTTAAAATAGTTCAACCTGTCATTTGACCTATTATCTTGAAATACTAAAATATATTCCGAGAGTCGAATTTAAGGCATAACAAAAAGAGAAATATATTTTCTCCTTTTCGTAAATATATTAAATTGTTAGTATATTATAGGTTAAGTTTAAGAAACAATTTTTATAAATTCATCCATAGTTATTGAACTTTGAATCGGATATCTAGGTATTTTATATTTGTCGTTACTTCTTTTAGCTTTTACATTTCCGCCAGCAAAAGCTATCTTAAATCCAGCTTCTTTTACAGCTGATATTGCAGTATCACTATAACTATAGAATGGATAGCAAAATGAATTGTTATTATCTACAATTTCCAAAGACTTTTTTAAATCAGCTAATGCATCTTCTTTTGTTGCACAAACCAATTGTCCTTTCCTGCAAGAGCCATATTGATGCATGTCATAGGTATGTGATTGTATATCAAGGTTTTTGGATTTGTAATTTCCAACATCCCACCAACCGGATATTAAGAACAGTGTTGCATTTAAATCATATTCTTCTAGAAGTGGTATGAGTTTATTACCATTGTGTGTTCCTGTACCCATTGCACCATCATCAACAGTAATTAGAACGCTTTTTTCAGGTAGTTCTAACTCTCCATACATCCATTTGGTAAATTCTTCCATTTTTAGAGTTTTGTATCCATTGTTTTTTAAATATTCAAGGTGTTGTCTAAATTTACTAACATCTAAGCATATTGACTCATTGCATGATTCTCCTAAAGTTGGATCATAGAAAAAATGATAATTCAATACAGCTATTTTTTGTTCAGATGAAATATTAGTCGAAGGTTCTACTTCTACTACATCTTCCCCTTTAGTCATTTTTTGAAAATTTTCTATTGTTGTATTTTTTTTAACAATATATCTCTCAATATTATCTAAAGAGCTTGTTAAAGTAGATTTTTTATTAACGTCACTAAATTTTAATTGTGTATTATTTGATATTTGAATATGAAGACTATGTTTATTGTTTAACGCCACTACTTCATCATTATTATTATCTGTTGTTAACAAAATTGCTTTTTCTTTTAATCTAATTTTTCCTTTTAGCCATTTTTCATATTCATCTAAAGTAATACTATAAAATCCCTGTTCTTTTAAGTAGTTAAGTTGTTGTTCGACATTCCCTACTGAAACGCATGTTTTTTGCGAGCAAGTTCCAATTGTATTATAATTAATAACACTGATATATTCTGCTTCTTTTACTTCACTGTTTTTTTCATCAACTAAAGTTGCATCAGAAGTTTTATTAATCTGAAACATTTTATTCATATATTTTACATAATAATAAGTATCATCCATATATTCTAAAGGGAGACTTATTTTTTTATTAAGCACAAGTTTTTTCTTTCCATCTTGATATAAAATAGTTTTATTTTTAGTTTCAACATTTTTGTTAAACACTAGATATGGATTAGTATCATATACAATTTTTTCATTATTTTTCTTAGCGTCCTTATAATAAATATATAAATCTGTGTCTAAAACTTTAAAATACTTTTGTTTTGGAGAATCTATTTTAATTTTTTGTAAACTTAAAGTAACTCCTTTTGAAACTTTACCATATATGCTTTTATTTTTATTATATAAGTTTGTATTTTTGGTTATAATAACATTGTTAGAATAGTGTGATTTTATGTCCTTTATGGTTTCTTCTTTTTGATGATTATAAATTAATATAGACGCAGTACATAACACTATTATTATCATTGAAATTAATATAATGATTTTTGGTTTATTTTTTGAGTTAGTATCTTTTTTAGATTTTTTCCTTTTCATAACAACTCTCCCAATATGAAGTATAACACAATTATAAAATTTTTATTAATATAATTTAGGAGATAATACCTAAATTCAGACATTACCTCCTAAGATTTAAATGAAAATATTGCTGCCTTTTTTATATAAATATCCTATTTCTTTATTACCTATGTATTGAGGACATTCTACTACTTTATTTTGTTCTAAACTTTTTTTGACATCAATTACTCTTTGATTTCTAGATCCTTTATAGTACAGGTCTAAGCTTAGTTCATCAATTATAAACTTGCCATCTACTAATACATCGACTTCATCGAGTAATTTTCTTTGTTTAGCATTTTGGATGATTTCTTCGAATGTATAACCAGTATAGCACCATACATTAAGGCCTATTTCATGAGCGTATTTTGCTATTTCTAGACATTCACTTGGTTGAACCATAGGATCTCCTCCAGATAGTGTTATACCATCCTGCCCTTTTAGTGATTTTAGTTCTTTTTTTATGTCTTCAATATCTTCTAAAAACCCACCTTGGAAATTGTGGGTCTGTGGATTGTGACAAAAAGGACAGTGATGGGGACATCCTTGAGTCCATATCACTGTTCTAATGCCTTGTCCATCAACAATACTATCTGCTTGTAATGCACTTGCTAAGCGAATTTTCATTTTATTTTTCCTTAACAGAATCATTAGGGCAAAGTCCAACAGTAGAATGTTTTACTCTATCGTGTTCTTCAGCACGCTTTCCATTATTAAATCTATCAACAGTTCCTACTAAATATCCTGTTATACGGCGTATTCTTTCAAAACCTATTCCTTCTCCAACTTTTCTTTCTTCACTTTTCATAATATTATTCTCCCTTCTTTATCTATTGCAACAAGTAAGATCTACATTTCTTACTCGTTCCATACTTACTCCTTCATTTTCTTTTCTTCCACAGCCTGGACAAACATCTCCAATGACCCCTGTGTATCCACAAACTGGATCGCGATCAACTGGATGGTTTATAGCACCATAACCAACACCAACATCATGCATTAGACGAACTACTTTCTCAAATGCTTCAAGATTAGTAGCAGTATCTCCATCTAATTCTATATAACTAATATGTCCGCCATTTGTTAATGCGTGATATGGTCCCTCTATTTTTAGTTTATCAACAATAGAAATATTATAATATACTGGTACGTGGAATGAATTAGTATAATATTCTCTATCTGTAACCCCTGGAATTATTCCAAATATAGATTTATCTATATTAGTAAATCTTCCAGATAATCCTTCTGCTGGTGTAGCAATCAGTGAGAAGTTTAACTTATATTCTTCAGCGTATTTGTCAGCTTTATCTCTCATAAATTTAACTATTTCTAATCCTAACTTTTGAGCTTTTTTACTTTCACCATGATGTTCACCAATCAAGGCTTTTAGTGTTTCTGCAAGTCCTATAAAACCAAAAGTTAAAGTTCCATTTTTTAATATAGGTCTGAGCCTTGAGTTGTTTTTTAAACCCTTAGAATCAATCCATACACCCTGTCCTAGAAGAAATGGGAAATTATAAACTTTTTTACTGCATTGAATTTCAAATCTTTCTAGTAATTGATCTTTTACTAAATCCATAACTTCTCCAAGTTCTTTGTAGAAACCATCCATATCTGTTTTCTTATTAGAAACTATACCGTGTTTAATTCCTAATCTGACTAGATTTATAGAGGTAAAAGATAGGTTACCACGTCCTGATACAATTTCTTTAGTCGGATTAGCTGGATTAGCCATAACCCTAGTACGACATCCCATATAGGCTATCTCAGTACGATAATCACCTGGCTTATAATATTGCTTGTTAAATGGTGCATCTATAAATGAGAAATTAGGAAATAATCTCTTAGCTGAAACCTTGCATGATAATTTGAACAAATCATAATTTGGATCTCCCGGATTATAATTTATACCCTCTTTTACTTTAAAGATTGAAATTGGGAATATTGGGGTTTCACCTTTGCCTAGTCCACTGTCTGTTGCTAATAAATAGTTCTTCATAACCATTCTACCTTCTGGTGATACATCTGTTCCAAAGTTAATTGATGAGAATGGCACTTGAGCACCAGCTCGAGAATGCATTGTATTTAAATTATGTATAAACGCTTCCATGGCTTGATAAGTAATTCTATTGGTCTTTTCTAAAGCTTTTTTATAAGAAAGTTTAAATAGTCTTTCTAAAACTTCATCGCTTGATTCAGAATCATTGCTATAAAAATTTTTAAATTCCTCTATGTCAAATTCTATACTTTGTAATTTGTCTATTTGTTTAATAATATTATCAAACTTTATTATGCCAAGGAATCCCTCAATTTCTAGGAAATCATATAACATTTGTTTAAATTGCTTTTTGAATGTTTTTAAGACACCTGGAGCCATGAAGTAATCAAAAGCGGGAAGACTTTGACCGCCATGTTGATCATTTTGATTAGATTGAATTGCTATGGCTGCTAGTGCTGTATAAGACATTATGTCATTTGGACATCTAAGGTGACCATGTCCTGTTGAAAAACCATCTTTGAATAAGTCATTTAAATCTATCTGACAGCAAGTAGTAGTACCCATAGGTAGAAAATCCATATCGTGAATATGAATTAAGCCACTATCATGTGCTTCAGCAAATCTGTTTTGCATTTGATAAGATTTGGCAAACTCTTTGGCTAAATTAGAACCATATTGAAGCATTGTACCCATAGCTGTATTTCCATCAACATTAGCATTATCTCTTTTTAGATCTGCATCTTTAGCATCTTTTAATGTTAATGTTTCAATGGCCTTGGTAAGCTTGTGATATCTAGCTTTAAAAATCTTACGAGATTCATTTCTTCGATCTCTATATGCTGAGAATGATTCTTTAACATCTGTATATTTAAGTTCATCCAATTTCTTTTCAATTAAATCTTGAATTTCTTCAATCTTTATTAATTTAACATCTTTATAATCTTTATTGATTTCTTCTATTACAGCTTCATATACTTTATTTGCATCTTCAACTGTATATTCGTTTTCTTCTACTAATCCATCAAAACCCTTTTTTATGGCAATAGCTATTTTTTCTCCCTGAAAATTTACTTTTTTTCCATCTCTTTTTACTACCTTAAAATCAGGATCTCTAAGTATAGTATTTTCTAAAACTGCAACACTCATCTTAGTACCTCCATACTGCTAAATTATTTCTTACAATTTGATAATAAACTGTATGAATTATTTTTGCAATATGATTTTATTAATTTTTTTTGCCAATTTTTACAACCCCTTTATTTTACGTTGTTTTTGCAAAAATTTTTTTGTTCGATTTACGACAATTTACAGTTTTTTTACTTTTTTTGTTAAACCGTTTTATGTAAATTGTGTATTTTCCAAACTAGCTATCTTTTGAAAAACGTTGAAAAATAAGGTTTTTATAAAAATAGATTAGTTTGAAAAGTAAAAAATATCATTTATTACGAAAGTCAAAAATCGTATTTTCAAAACAACCTAAAAAGAAAAAACTACTATTTAAATTTAAATTTAAATTAGTAGCTACTTATATATTTTATTACTATTATTAGCTAAATTAAGTATATAATTTAACTTCTTTCTACAATTAGAATTCATGTCATATATTGATTTCAAAAGTTTATTATATTTTTCTTTGGGCTCATTGTTATCATTCCCAAAACACTCAGCGTATAAATAATCCAACTTTTCATAATTTTTACTTTTATATGTATATATTAAATCCTGTTCTACAAAATTTTTCTTTTTTTCTTCATTTCTTGTGAGTAGTGGTTCTTTTGAGTTTATTTCTGTTACTTCATAATTCAGTTGGTACTCATCCATGGCATGGCAGATATCTAAAATTTCTTCTTCCTCATCTAATAATAAACTACTCCTATAAATTATGTTGCCTTTATTATCTAATTCTAATCCATAGCAGCGTTTACCATTACTTAGTAAAAAAGCATAACATATGATATTTTCTATATTATTTTCATAAACTATGGTTTTGTTATAAATGCTTTGCACAAACTCTTTATAAAATTTAACATTCTTGTTCAATACATCATCTAAAGTCTTATTGTTAACATAAAAGAGGGGTATTCTTTTAATATGTTCTACTATATCTTGTTTTTCCCATTCGAAAAATTCATAAACTCTATTTCCATCTATAAAATTTAGTAATATATCATATATGTATGTCATTTTATCATTTCCCCTTTACCCATATAGTAATAATTATTATTATAAAGCCAAGTAATAGTGTATAACATTCTTTATGTCTAATCAAAAAAACTATGTATTGTTTACTATCATCTACTAATGTGAATAAATGGCTATATGAAATAGCATAAAAGTTTCCTATAATAAACAATAAATATCCAATTATAAATAGTATTACTTTTTTCATAAATATTCCTAATCTAATTTATGAGCAATCTAATTATAGTATACTTTTAATTAATTGATTTATACAAACAAAGGGTTTTTTATGGTAATTTGTTTTATGATATTGGTATTTTATTAAATTTTATTAATATGAGGAATTATCATTATAAAGTTTTAGACGAAAATATTAATATTTATTTTATTAAATTGTAAAAAATCGTTAAATTTTAAGTAAAGTGCACAATTAAGTGCAATAGATAGGAAAAAGAGTATTTATAAAGGAAAGTGCACTGAATTTTATATTAAAATATTAGAAAACAGTATCAAAAGACAGTTTAAATATTAAATAACAACATACTAAAAAGACATAGAGACAAAAATTTTAAATGTAAGTGCACAATCCCTATGGGTAATGTAAATTTTTAAATATTATACATATCAGAAAAAAATAGTCAATAAATTTATTTATAATTCCTCATTGACAACAGGAACCTAGCCATAATTCTTGTAATGTTTGTAATATCTTAATAAAAGATATTACAACAAGTATGGCGAATTATAGCTACCTATTGTCAATGATTTGCTTATAAATAAATTCTAAAACTTATTGCACAACAATTGTGCACTTCATTTTTTAAATTACAAATTGTAAAAAATGGCTAAAAACTATGCAAAAAGGGCAGGATAAAATCATGAAAAATTAAATAAAGAACATTTAGAACTATATGTAGTAACGGTTTTAAATGTTTTTTTATT
>CANRBB010000010.1 GCA_947628745.1 uncultured Bacilli bacterium
TTTATGATTTTTTATTAGAGTTTCAGTAGTTTGATGTGTTTACTTTTCCCAACTTTTTCCCAAATAGACATAATAGCGCTTAATTTTAGCATTATTGTAAACTATTTGAGAGCATTAAAAAATCACTAAAACTGTTATAGTTCTAGTGATTAAAGTTTGGTTGCGGAGCTAGGACTCGAACCTAGGACCTTCGGGTTATGAGGCTATCTTGCCTTTAAATATTTTATATTTTTTTAATGTAATATATAAGTTATGTATTATTCATAATTTCTTTTAAGCTTTTTCCATTTTTATTTTTCCATTCTCTTAATCCATCTGCATTTCTTCCTAATATCATAGCTGCGGCTGTAGATGGTGAAGAAAATATTATATCCTTTAAGAATACTCCGTTTTCTACTATTTTTTGATTTCTTAGCTCATTCCATTTATTTCTTAATGATTGAGCACTAGCTTTTTTAAATTCTTCACTACTTTGTGAACCTTTAAAGACAATAAATCCTTCCTCTGTTTGCGTACCAGTTGCTTTTAATCCGATAGAATTTATATAATAAATTTCTTCTTCATTTACTTCTTGTTCTGTTAAAATTTTATCAAAAATGTGATATCCATATACAGATGTTAACAATATAATTTTTTCATAAAATTTTACTGCTCTTATTTCATCTGCACCGTCCAAAGAAGATTTTGTTGGTTCTGTATCATTATCAATAATAAATCTTTCAACTTCTTTTGCTTTAGTATATAACTTATTTTCAATAAACTTTATGTGTGCTTTATTTAAAAAATCATTTTGACTAACAAACACTAAACAATCATTCCAAAAATCTTTTGACTTATTATGTTGTATCAATCTTTTATATATATTTTCTGCTTCCCCTATATATGCTCTATCTTCTCCTGTTTTTTCATCAGCTCCAAATAGTATATATACACCTGTGTTGTCAATATTTTTAAGTTGTTTTGCCTCATTTAATTTATTTCTAGGAATTTTATAACTTACACCTATCCATTCATCTAAATTGCATTGTATAATTCCTGTTGGATTACCATTTTTTAAAATCATTGTAATTACACTTGTTTCCATATTATCTCTCCCTGTTTTAAATTACTATTTATAATTTTATTTTTATTTTTATAAAATTTATATTGACTTATATTAAATATTGATTCTATCAGATATTATATCATCAAAATTTATTTTTGCATAGCCATCTTCTACATTTTTAATTCTTTTGCTCTATATACAGAATTATTAATTGTATAGTAATTTTTTTAATTTTATTTATATTTTTTCATTTCAACTATCATTTTTCCTTTTTTGTTGTTTCCAATGCATTCACATACAATAAATTTACCAGAGCCTCTAATTGCGAGTATATCATTTTCTTTTAATAATTTTGATGGCTTAGTTTCACATTTTGTATTTACAAAAACTTTTTCTCCAAGCAATAATTCATTTGTTTTGTTTCTTGAAGTTTTTATAAGTTCTGACACAATACTATCTATTCTCATTGATTGGACAGAAACACGTATTTCTTCAAATTCTTGCTCTTTTAGTCTTGCCTCTGTATAATTAATAACTTCTATCTTTGCTTTAGCTAATCTTGTAAAATCTTTTAAACTATCAACTATGTATCCTGCATTTTCTTCTAGCACAAATATATATGCCCCTTTTTCACTGACATTTATATCTCCGATTCTATTTCTATTTAAACCAGCTTTCATACTCATCCCTAAGTAGTCTCTGTGAGTATACTTTCCAAAGACTTCCTTTGGAAGTTCTATTTTTATAACCTTTAATATATTTTCTAAATTTTTTCTTACTATTTCTAAATCATATTTTTCAGGATATATCACAAGAATTTCCGCTTCCGCTCCTTCATATCCTCCAAAAAATAAATAATTTTTTATTTTTAGCTTATTTAATTCTTTTTGTATAATTTCTTTTTGGTACATACTTAAAAATTCAGTATTGACTATTTTATTTCGTGTTTTACAAATTTTAATTTTATCCATTAATTTTGCTATAATTAATTTATCATCAATTAAATCCACTTTTAGCTCCTTCTATATTTATTATTAATTATTATGATTATATCATAACAATTAATATATGTGTTGCATTTATAAAGTAAAATTTAGAAGATAGATTAAATATTATAAAATATCATACTCTATTCTTTAGACGGATTCGCCTCTTTATCATTTATTTTTTTACAAAATTTTACATTTTTATTATTTTATTGTATAATCTATACAGCTTATTTAAAGAAGGTTGTTATTATGTTGCAAAACACTATGCTAGAAGCTTTTACTGGCCATCAACATAAACTTCTAAATGAAGCTGTTGCAGCTTTATGCAAACACATATATAAAGAAATTAAATCTTAAATTAAGGAGACTAATATGAAAGAATATAATGTGTATATTGATGAAAGTGGAGATGAAGGAATAAAAAGAGGTAGTGAATGGTTTATTCTAACTGCTATTATCGTGCCAAAAGAACATGACCTAACTTTATCTAATAAAATTATTCAGATTAAAACTGCTATGAATATGAATAGGAAAGATCAATTGCATTGGAATAAAATATTGAAATATGATAAAAAGATTCAAATTATATATGATTTAATTGCAGAAAATTTTAAAATTATACATGTTGCAATTAATACTTTTGAAATTAATAAGCTTAAATCTAAGGACTTATATCCTTATTTTATGAGCTATTTAATTGAAAGGGTATCTTATTATGTTACAAATAATAAGGGTTTATGTAATATTTTTATTAGCACTAGAAATGAAAATAATATAGAGAAAAATCAGTTTTTAAAAAATGAATTAATGAATAAAAGAAAATATCATTATATTTCAACTAAATGCATTAATGATATTAAATTTATTGATAATAGAAAGAAAAACTTATTACAATTAGCAGATGTTTGTTGTAGTTCTTTTGCACAAGCTATAAAATATAATACTGCACAAGAATGGGAATATGTGATAAAATTAAAGTCTAATATTTGGAATCATAAAGGATTAATTGCTGGTTATGGAATTAAATTTTATCCTCCAATAGAATGGTTTAAAAGATTTCCTATCATGCTTAATTTAAGTGCATAATATAAGAGTAATTCTCCCGATTATGCTTTCCCATACATCTAAGTGTACTGCCAACAGATAAACTATCGACCCATAATTTGTTCGGCGAACGAATTACTCTTATTATATATATTATACACTTTTTTTAAAAAAATGCAAGTATTTTATAGAATTTGTTTATAATATTTAATAAATTTGTAATATAATTGTAATAAAAATGGTCCTATAATATTAGTTAGAGTGAATAAAATACCCGCCATTGACATAGATTAATAAAAATACTATTGCATTAAAATTACTAAATCAAAAACCCAAAGCACTTGATTTATAAGTGTTTTGGGTTTTTATTTGTATGGTTGCCCCAGCTTGTTAAAAAACAAACTAGGGTCTTTTTTTAAGTTGGTATCAATTTCTTTTAATAGGTCTTCATTAAGAGTAACTGTACTTTCACCAATATTAAATATGATTTCTAGTTTATCATCATACAGATATATTCTATTAACGAAAATGTTTACCAACATCTTTTTGTATTTTAAGCTATTTGCATTTTTATTCTTTAGTTCTGTTAAGAAAAATATAATTTGCTCTTTGGTTAAATTAACTAGCTTTAACTTTTCTTCTTCTAGCTGAGTTTCTACCTTATTTAACTCCATTCTCTTTTGTGTTAATCTTTCATTTATTAAATCTACATTCTGACCGTTTTCTAATGCTATAATTAAATTTTCTATATTCTTGTGCAATTTTTTAATTTGACTTTCTAATGCTTTAATTAATGCATTTTGTGAGTTTTCATTTTGGCAAATGTCATATACTTTATTTGCTATTGTATTAATTGTTTTATTAGTTAGTAATTCTCGGCATTTATTTACTACTATATCCTCTATATAGTGTTTTTGAATAGTCTTTCTTTTACATATTTTCTTCTTAACACCGTTGCAGATGTAGTAATAATAAATTTTTCCTGTCTGAGATGTTCCGCAAGTACCGGTCATCATTTCCTTACATTTTCCACAAAATAATTTCGTAGTCAAAATATATTCTTCTTTTGCCTTAGATACTGATGGTGCATATTTATATTTAGCTACAATTTCTTGTACCTTGTTAAATAACTGTATATCTATTATTGCAGGTATAGTATTAGGAAAATCCTTGTCATTATAAAAATTAGTTCCTATATATTTTTTATTTCTCAATATTCTGTCTAATGATGTTTTTTTAAATTCTTTACCTCGCACCGTTTTATATCCTTTACTATTTAGATAATCTACTATATCCTCTATATTTGTATCATTAGCTCTCATCTCAAATATTTCTTTAACAATAGGGGCTGTAATAGGGTCAATTTCTAATTTTCTTTTCTTATATGTATCTAAATCTACATCTACTACTTTATATCCCAACGGATGATATCCTCCATTAAAGTAGCCATGTTCACTATTTAGCTTTAAATTTCTTTTAACCTTTTGACTTAGTTCAGCACTATAATATTCAGCCATCCCTTCTAAAAGACTTTCTATTAGAATTCCACTTGCATCATCTGTAATATTTTCTTTTGCTGATAACACTTTGACTCCATTTTTTTTCAATTTTGCTTTGTAAATCGCACTATCATATCTATTTCTTGCAAATCTATCTAATTGATAAACTACAATACCATCAAATTTTTTGTTATTAATACTATCTGCAATCATTTTTTGAAATTGTGGTCTTTTATCAGACCTTGCTGAAACAGCTTTATCAATATATGTTCCAACTATTGTGTAATTATTTCTTTTACAATATGCTTTACATTCTTTTAATTGTGCCTCTATACTTGTTTCATTCTGTTTTGAGGAACTAAATCTAGCATACAATACTACATTCACAATCTCCTTTTCCATTTCTACCTCCTAGTAAGTAATACATATATCATATTTGTCTCTATTATTCTGAATATTCGTTGTTGGTATATTCAAAGTAAGAGTGTTACAAATGTTATAGTTACTAAAATATTCAGGTATTATTATTCCATCTAGTGTAGATATAATTGTCTTTGATAGCCAATCTACATAGTTAAATATATTTTCCTCAATATATGTGTTAATGTCTTTGTATATGTTAAAAGCAATACTTTCAACTTGCTTTTCTCCAATTTCTTGTTTAATCATAATTTACTACCTCTTTCATTAAGCAGATTGCTTTATTTGATTATTTATAAATAAAGCAATCTACATTATATTTTTAACATTGCTTCATGAATTACCGCAACTTCTATTTTTTGTCAAATCCTACTCTTACATTTATAATACAATTTAAGTTATATTAAATGATTTACTGCACAATAGTCATTCGGATTTACAATAATATCCTCTGTCTCTTGTTTTATCTTATGTTTTCTTTTCTTAGAAAACGGATTAGGAACTTCAGCTCCATGATTTTTTCTAAATGTTTCCTCATTTGCTCTTCTTTCTCTTTCACTTTCTTCTAAATATGGTATGTATAAGTCCATATACTCTTCATTTGTAAGAAAATTTACTATCATCATTTTTTCAAATCTATTCCCAAGAGGCAAGTCGGTTTCTAGCTCTAACCAAATAATCCTTCTTTTTTTTAGTTCTTTTGCTTTATCAACAATTTTTTGATTATTTGTATCTAGCTTTATTTTTACTCCTTCTATTTTTTGCACAGGATATTTATTTACAATTTTGCTATTGTATATATGTTCTATTTTTGTGTATGCATTTCTTAATTTTATATCGCATACTAAATAATCTCCTTCTACATTTCTAAATAATACACCTATAAACATTTTATAGTTTTTCATAATAATCATTTCCTTTCTTTTTAAAATTTTCTAAGTTAAAAGGCATTAATGCCTCTTCTTTTAAGCAGTTTTCTGCTAATGTAAAATTATCTAGTATTTCGTAATCTACCAAGTCGCTTTTAAATGTTAGTGGATTTATTCCTAGATTTCTTATTTTTTTAATATAGTTATTGAACTTATTATAGTTCTTTGTTTTCTTACCTTTTTTATTTTTAACTGTTTGGCTATATTTGTTTCTAGCATAGGTATAACCTTGTATATTAATCATTGCTAATAACTTGCATAATTTGATTTTCATATTATTATTTACAGTGCTACTATTTCTTATAATCTTTTTAGCAATATCAAGTCTGTAAAATGGTTCAGTAAAAAACACTTGCTCTGCATAAAAGTTAAATAATCTTTCAGCCATTTCTTTGTTTTTATAACTAGCAATCTCCTTTGATATTCCTTGTTTCTTAAGTGCATTTAATTTTTGATTTAAAATTCTTACTTCAAATCTTATAGTTTGAAAATGCTCGTCAATGTACTCGTCTCCTGAACAATTACTAATTTGTTTATTTACATATTTTTGCATTCTCTCTTTCTGCTTATCATAGATAATAAACTCTGCTGTCCTATTTGATTTAGATTTATAAACAACAATGTATGCTCTTTCATTATTTGCTTTATAATTTTTATAATAATTATTTCTCACTATAGCTTCAGGTGCTATTTTTATAATGTGCATTATCATTTCATAAACTTCTTCATCTTTATATCTGTAATCTCGTTTGTAATCAATTCTTCCTAATCTTTTACTGTTGTTTAGATTGTTCAAGTATTTTTCATTGATTTTAAAATGCTTAAACATCTCTTTCTTTATATTTGATAAGATACTTTCTTCATTTTGTCCTAATACTGTACTGTGTGCTAATGTAATTGTTAAATAAGATGTTAAACATCTAAATGAAAAAGCATATTTAGTATGTTTTTTGTCAGCATATTTAATTCTGCTGTTATAATAAGTATCTTCTATTTTTTGTATGTCTCCATCTACAATTTTCTCAATATACTTCTTTTCTAGCACTGATTTCTTCTTGATTTGCTTTAGCACATATTCTCTAGCTCTTTCGTTTGGTATCCATTTTTTAACATCTACAAGCATTGATAATGTATCAACCTCACCTCTGTCTGTATTTTTATCTATTATTTCATATGGTATATTAATCTGTGCCATAATTTTCTCCTACCTCTCTTATAGATATTTATTAATATCAAATGTGTTTTTCCATCACACATTTTTTACTTTTCTAAGTCTCTGTATTCCTTGCTATCACTGTGTTTGCTTTACTTTAATAACTATCTATTAATAATCTAATAATAGTGTATTTATAAATACAATTTTAAGAGTTAGTATAATTGCAATGTTACATTGAAACTGATTTACAGTTTTAATCATCTAATATATATAACATCTTTCGTATTTATTTAATTTTTATCTTTTGTAAGTTTAACTTGCATATTAGTATATGCTTTTCAATTATTCATAGGCAAACTCTCCTTTCTTATTACTTTTTAATTATTCTTTTTGATATACACCTCCAGATATATATAACATCTTTAGTGTTTTATTGTTTTATCTTTTGTATTTTAATCAGATTTATCTCCTCATATATATATAACATCTTTAGTGTTTTACTATTTTGCCTTTTGTATTTTAATTGGATTTATTTACCTCTACATATATATATAACATCTTTGAAACTTAAACTTTTGTAGAAAAACCTTAAAAATCATATTAGATTTTTATTAAAACAGTTGGGAGAGTAAGAATAAAAAATTTTTGAAAATTTTTTGAAGCAAAAGAAAAGAGTATAAAAACTATACTCTTGTTCATGTATTAAGATTTAGTTAATTATTAACTGATTCTAACTGTTTTGCTAATTTATAAAAAGTAGTTCTTGTAGTATTACTATTTAACATTGCTTGTGAAGCTGTTATCTCTCCATTCTTCCATCTTTGATACTCTTTCATATATTCTTCTGTAACTTTAGCTTTAGGTCTTCCTAAATTTCTACCTTCAGCTTTTGCTAAAGCTATTCCTTGTTCTTGTCTTCTCTTAATATTAGTTCTTTCTTGTTCTGCTACAAAAGATAATACTTGTAATATTAAATCACTTATAAAAGTGCCTAGTAAATCTTTATATTTGGTAGTATCAAGAAGAGGCATATCTAACACTTTAATATCTGTTTTACATTCTGTTATAAGCTCATTCCATTCCTTTACTATTTCTTTATAGTTTCTGCCTAATCTATCAATAGACATTACTATTAGTAAACTATTAGGGCTGTCCTTTAACATTCTTTTTAATGTTTGATATTCTGCCCTGTTAAAATCTTTCCCACTTTGTTTATCTATAAATATCCTTTCTTCTGGTATTCCTAGTTTTCTCATTTCTTCTAGCTGTCTGCCTTCGTTTTGGTCAGTAGAGCTGACCCTGATATAGCCATATACTTTTTGATTACTATTCATTTTTAACACCTACCTCTTAAACTTTGTCTCATTCTACCGCAGTTGTTTGTAAAAGTCAATCATAATTTACGAATATTCGTAAATTATTTTTAGAAAATTTACGAACATTGTTATAGTAGAATTCTTTGTGTTTGTAAAGGTGTACCTTTATGAATAAATAAAAAGGCATACTCCATGCCTCTTAATTTCTATTAAATATGGTTTTTATCTTATTTATAATTCTCTTAAAAATTGATTCCTTATATTCTACTATCATAACCTCTTTAGTATCCTCTATGTTTGGCTTTTGTTTATCATTATTTCTATTTTTAAAAATGTCAACATTATATTTTTCTTTCTTTTTTTCCTCTAATTTCATTCTATCATAATTTTGCTTTGCAATAATCTTGTTTCTTTGAATTTCAGTTGCCCAATAATCTCTAAATAATAATATAATAATTGCTTTTGTTATATCTGATACATTTTGTTCTTCTAATGTTTTGCTTGTATCATAATTGAATGTATAATTATTATCAGCATAGGCTTCAATTAGTTCTATTTCATTCTTTGGTATTTTATTATAATCTTCTATTGGAATATGTTTTAATATTTCTAATACTTCACTATATGCTACTGTATATTTATTATCTACCATATTACTAATCTCCTATGTTTTGTAAATTATTTTGTCCTTCTCTTTGTTCTATCAATTCTCTTTGTTGTCTCAACTGCGTTTGTTCTATTTCATCTAATACTGTAAAATCTGTAACACCTTGTATAGATTCTTGTACTAATCCTTGTATAGATTTAGTTTCTGGTTGCTTTCTAGTTAGTGTTTCCAATTCTTTATGTTGTGTTATTATATGTAATTGATTTAATGTCTGCTCACCAATAATTTGCTTTGCTATTTCATAATCTTTCTCAGTTGATAGTTGTCCTGGAAAGTGTGCATCTTTTCCAAAAATAACAAATAAATCTTTTCCACTTTCTTTTGCAGTTTTAGTTTCCTCTGCAACTATCTTCCAAAACTCTGGCGATGGATAAGGTATTCTTCTTTTTAACTCGTCTATTGGCAATTCGCTATCTACTTTTGATGCTATTTTACCAAAATTTATCTCTAAAGGAATACCTTTTTCAATGGCTTTTCTACAAATTGTTCTAGTAATCTCTTCTTCCTTTACTCCAAAACTATCTCTTGCTTGCATAAACAAATCTGGATGTGCAATGACATCAGGTAATCCTTTATCGATTGCGGATAAAATTGACTCTGCATATAAGTCTAACACTTTATCACTTATTTGTTTTCCACCATTTTCTCTTGTTATACCATACTCTCTTCCATCATCATCAATTACAAAGTGTTGTCCTAAAATCATTTTATCTGTTCTTGATTTTAATTTTTGTAAATGAGCTAAATCTCTATTAGAATATTCAAATTCGAAGCCAGACTCTATTTCTATTTGTCCTTCATATTTTTCTTGTAAATAATGAATAGATGTCAAATATGATTCAACTTCCGCTATATCCATTCTTGATTTTGCTTTATGGTTCATTCCATCTGGTAGTGGAATATGGTCTGTAAATGCTAACTTTTTAATTCCACCTTTTATTGCATTTTGTACCCACTCCTCATCTCCAGTATCTTTTGCTCCATGTCCACATCTTTGAGTATGTGTATGAAAACAGAAATCTTGTGTTGGGTTTTGGTTTACTTCTTGCTTCTTACTTTCTCTAACTCTTAACATATGTTCTTGTATTAACTTCATTTCTTCTAAAGACATTACTATTTCTTTATCCATATCTTTACCAGAAAAAGTAAAACCAGTTGCATTATCATAACTCATTCCTGTAACAGATGCTTGCTTTCCATCACAAAAATCACAACATAATTCATCAGTTATACTCCAAGATGTAATTCCTCTTATCTTTCCATCTCTTACAAATTCTCTCATCATCTTCATCATATCATTTTGTAATTTTTGTTCATATTTTCTTATTGCCATTAATTCTTCTGGTGTTGCATTTTCATAATCGACACCATCTAAACCTTTAGAAATATCTAATTCTGTTATATCTATTGGTAATCCAAATTGTTGTAACTCTTCAATTGAGTTTCTTAATCCTTCAATATCATTTATGCTTGTGTGACATTGTGTTCCAATATGATTTATAATTTTGCAATTATTTTGTCTCTCAAATTCTTGTATCTTTCTAATAACTTCAAATATTGTTTTTCTTTTATCTGGATTTTCAAAATTCCAATCATTATAACCAAAATCAACATTAGGCATTTCTTGTTTTAAAACTAATGCTATCTCACATAAATCTTCAACACTTAATTTTGACATCCAGTTGTTTGTTCTTTCGGAAAAAGGTGCATTATAATCTACAAACTCATTAAACATATCTATTGTTGTTGACACACCCTTTTTTCCGTATTCATTTGCAACTGATGCTATTGCTTTACCATAATTTTGTAGTGCTGTTCTAAATGCATCTGCATTTTCTCCTATTAGTCTATCTGGAAAATCTTTAAAGAATACAAGTGCATTTATTCTTATATCCATACCATGTGTTTTTGCAAATTCGTAACCTTGCTTTAATGGTTCAAGATTGTAATCTTGTGGCTCTGCCTGTTCTTCATTTTCAGTTCTCATAACACCTGCTACTGTTCCAAATTTTCCTTGTCCATCAAGTGTTAGTCTATTAAATCTATTCTGTCCATTTTCTAATTTTCCAACAATATACTCATATAATGCTTCTACTTTTTGATATGTTTTTTCTATATCTACTTCTTTACTATTTTGGTCGACAGTTTGACCTTCTTTATCTACTAGAAATGTTAAAATTCCATGTGTTTGATATGCAAAATACTTCTTTATATCTAAAATAGTATCAATATATGTTGTATCTACTCCTTTTCCTTCAAATAGTTTTTCTAAACTTTCTTTTGATTCCCAATTTGCTCTTATTTGCATTGCATTTCCTAATAAAAAATTTAGAAACTCATCTTTATTAGATATATTAGTTACTTTTTCATCTATCACTTTCTTAATTTTTTGTGTGGTACTTAACCCCTGAGAATTCATTTCTTTAGACATTCTGTTAGCTTGTGATATTCCATCTAAATATTCATAAACTCTTTGCACTGCTTCTTCACGACTTTTTGATTGTTCTATTATATTAAATAAATCTATATTCTGACTATTTAATGTTATTCCTCTAACATTATTCTCATCAGTTAAACTTCCAATTAAATCCATAATATCACCTATATTTATTATTATGTGTTTTCTTTTTAATAAACTATTTCAAAGTATTTATAACATAAAATCATAAATATTTCAACATATAAGCAATAGAAAATGCCAGTAATATATCTACTGACATTATACGATATTAATAATTATTGTTGGTTACTCTTTTCGATAGTAAGTTGCTTATCTAAACAATATCCATATATGAATGACTGTAGTAATGTATCATCACTCATATTATCTTTATATACTTCCCATTTCTTAAATAACTGCTTCTGTTTATCTGTAAGAGTTGAATATAGTTCATCTTCTATTTCTATAATTTTGTGTAAAATTATTTTATAATATTTACTTGTTTTATAATTTTGTTCTATATACTCTCTAAAAATGTTTACTAGCAATGGTGTATTTTTAATATTATCTTTTAGCATACTGCCAAACTCCTCATCAAATTGCTCGATATACTCATACACACTATTTTCTTTTAATTTTTCTAAATCTTGCTCTTCCATTTTATTTATTCCTTTCCACATTCAATTTTAAGCCGTTTTAATTTATTAAATATATAATTTGTTGCCTTATTTATTCTACTTTTGTTTGTCACGAAGCTAATGCGAATCTAATATAATCATTCTGCTTGCTGTGTTATAAGCTATTAAAACCCCATCTTTTAAATAATTTCTCTAACTTATTATAATCCTCTTTTCCTCTGTTACTTGTAATATCACTAGGATAATAGCATTGTCTTTTCTCATTAAATATGCCATTGTTAATAAAATAATATCTTGAAAGTTCTAATATTGTTGCATTGCATCTTCTACTATTGCCACAACCTCTTATGTTTAATGAAATATCATATTTAGTAATATCATTTAGTTTTCTTTCCGTTGTATCTTCATTGTATGTATTTAGCCATTGTTCTATTTCTTTTCCGTATTCATTATAAGCCTTTACTAAATATCCATTGTCCTTGAGAACAATCCAACTTGGTGTGTAACCAGTTAATTTATAAGCAACTAAATTAGCCGAAGGTCTTTTTATAAAATCATAATACATAATTTGACATCTTTTGTGTATATCACTTGCTATCTTAACTGCTATATCTGTTCTATTAATTATTGCTATCATATTTTTATCTAGTATTTCTAATATATATAGCCTTAATCTCTCTGCTACTGTTTTTATATATTCTAAATCTTTTGCAGTAACATCATCTATTACAGTCACAGGTGCATTCTCTTTGCCTTTACTATAACTTATTATTTCATTTAATGTTATTTTTTCCATTTTTACACCTCCTTACTTGTTTTTAGGCAACACAAAAAGACTTGCTTTGTAACGGTTAAAATCCTATTGTAGCTGGGATTCTACCGCTTCAAATTTAATATTGCAAGTCCCTTTTAATATTTTTGTATATAAGTTTCAAATTTTGTCAAGTATTTTTATATTTTATAAGTTTTAAATTTCTTCAAGCCTTTTTGTATTCATTTTGGAAGTATTGCTCTAATAAATAATTGACAGTGTATAACATGGTTTTTGATTTATCAAGGAGTATTTGCACATATTTGAAATCTGTATAATTTATATCAGTTATAAACTCCGTATAAAATGAAAGTTGCTGACTAATTTTAGTTACATCAAATATATCTCTTATAATACTTGTATCTCTAATATCTTCTTTTAACTCAACTACTTTCATAATATTCACTCCTCGCACTGTACTTATAAGTACTATCATTAATATTTTACACAAAAAAATAAAAGCTAGATTAACTCTAACTTTTATCTAAATTAAACATTATTGCAAACCCACCTACAAAGTAGTAAAAGTTTGTTTTTAAACGATTTGGTTGCAGGGGTAAGACTCGAACTTACGACCTCAGGGTTATGAGCCCGAACATCACTACCATACATCTCATTTTTTAAATTTATTGTTTTCTTACTCTTGCAATGAGTTTAGTCATATAGCCTTTTTTTAGATTTAGTATATTTTCATCAATGTCCCTTTAATGTCCCTTTATCTCTTTTTTATAGGTCCTTTTTAACATTACTTAAAATCTTGGGAAATGCTGTAATATTAGTTATTTGCTCCAATTTTTCTATTTCTGTTTTATTTGTATCCTCATCATATCCAACATAATAATCCATAGTTGTACTTGCTAATGTATGTCCTAAGTATTGTTGTATTTGATTTACCGGAATATTAACATCTACACATCTTGTTGCAAATATATGTCTCAAATCATATACGCTTAAATGTTTGAAATTATGCCTTTTTAGAATTCTATTCAAAGTCATCCATAAATAGTCTGTAGTTAGTGCATTCCCTAATTTGTTTACAAACATATACTCATTATCTAGTTCTTCTTTTTTAGTATATCCTTTCTGCTCCATCACATATAACATATAAGCATATATTATATTATTTAACCATTTCTGTAATGGTATTGTTCTATAACTAGATGGTGTTTTTAGATCTTTTTCTTCATTAGTAGATTGTATCTTTTCAAAATTGTCATTATAATAAGTTATTTTTCCATAGTTATCTCTCACTTTAACATTAGATTCTTCATAATTATAATACTTCCATTTCAAAGCTGCACTTTCTCCTGGTCTCATTCCTGTATTTATTATAAAAATATAGCATAGTCCATTTTCTTCAGAAAGCATTATTTTCATAAATTCTTTTTGTTCTGCTGGAGATATTGTTGGTTTTTGCTTTTTCTTTTGAACTTTTGGTGTACGAATTGTTGGAATAGGATTAAATTTTACAATTTTATCTATTTCAGCATCCGTAAAAGCCATATTTAAAATACTTTTTATCTCCTTTATTGTTTTTGGAGAAAATTTTTTTATTGATTTTTTCTCATTTCCTGTTGTTAAATCAGAGAAATATTCTTGAAGAATCAATCTATCTAAAGATTGCATAGGATAATTTCCCAAATATGGAACAATATTTGTCTTTATTTTTTCAATGTACCCTTGTAGAGTTTTAGGTTTTACAAAAGGTCTTTTGTGAATACGAATCCACTTTTTTAGCCATTCCTCTAAAGTAATTCTATCTTTTTCAACATATTCGTTATCTATTGCTTCTTGCTTTACCTTAATCATCTCTTGTACTAAAACTCTCTTATCCTTATTAAATAAGGATATTTGTTTCGATTTGCCATTTACTTTTATGGTTATTCTTCCCTCATATCCTCCATTTTTTTGTCTAATTGATCCCATTCCTCTTGTATTTCTCTTTTTCTTAACAGTTTCGTTATTTGGTGAAGTTTTTGCCATTTTTTATGCCTCCATTCAAAAATAGAGAACATTAAAGGTAAAAAGCACAATATTTAATGTTTATTATATACTATACTTATTTTAAAAGCAATACTAAACAAAAAATCTTCCAGAGTTCCTGTCAAACCATTCCTGTAGCATTTTCTTGTTAATAACTATTCTTCTTTTAAATTTAATGCAAGGGAAATCTGGATATTTGACTAATTCACTCATTAAATTTTTGCTAATACCCATTAGATTAGCTGCCTCATTAATATTTAATCCTATTTTTTCATCTACCGTATTATTCATTTATATCACTTCCAGTTTTATTATTTTTCAATTTGATTTTTACTAATTCATATCATTTAGTACCTTCTACATACTTTTCAAATAATTCAGCAACATTATTCCATTTTAAAATAGGATTATTACCAAGTTGAAATTCGCATCTTTCTACATATGAAAAGTCTTTTTTAGATATTATTAATATCTGTAATTTTTGTCTGCTATCAGCCGTATAGATAATTTGAGCATATACTTTATCTTGTATGTTATTTAATTTATTAGCTAATTTAAATATTCTAATTAAGCTTTCTTCCATAATGCTCCTACCTTTCCTTAATATATTTTGGCACATCTGCAGCTCGACCAAGTTTCGGATCAAACTCATATCGCCTTTTAGAAGGGTTATATTTATAGGCACTATAATTCCATTTTCTATAACTTTCATTACTTAAATATCTAGATTTTGATAATTCTCTTGTTGCCTCTTCGTGTTGTAATATAACAATATCGTAATTATCTTCTCGTCTTTGCCTTTCGCGCTTATTTTTAATAAAATTATTTTGACTAATTTTTCTTTTTTCTTTAGACTTATTTCTTCTGTCTGCTTTTTCTTCAACATATCTAGAATCTTGTTTTATTATTTTTGTTATATATGCACAAGCTGTATTTACAATTTCAGATATTTCTTTTACTTGTAAATGTTCTTCAAAGAACAAATTAATAATTTTTTCTTTTAGCATCTTAATCACCTTTTTAGGTTAATTTTCTGTCGACACTTTTTAAGCATAACAGGATAATTAGAAATTTATCTAATTTCTAATTCCATCATTTTCTTTTTAAATGCTTTTCGTCTTTCTTCTTTTGCTTTTTCTTCTTTATGTATTTTGTAAGTTTTTATGATTTTGCCTAAAAGAAGAAATGTAACGAATAGCAATATTCCGAGCATTACTACCTTAAACATAAATCTTAACTCCTTTCAATAAAATATTAGTAGCAGATAAGAGCTTGTCCCATCTGCCACATTTTAATATAGTGTTTCCTTTAAATTTGCCCTTCATTATATATACAGTGATTAAGTTTTAAAAATTCTCCCCTAATTTTTAAAATTTATAATTTTTTATTCCTTCTATCAATTTTAGTATTATGTATTGGTATCTATCTTCATCGCCAAAGCTATATTTTTTTATCATTTTCTTTTTTCTTTCAATAATTTCAAGCATAGCCATATCATTACCATTTTGAGCCAAAATTCCTAATTCATATAAACTTTTATTTTTCATTTTCTCCACCTTCTCCTTTTAATATTTTTTTCAATTTATTAATTGCTCTTATTTTTATTTTGCTAACAGTTTTTGAATATATTTCTAATATTCTAGCTGCTTCTTCTTGTGATAAATCTTCGTGAAAGAGCAAAAAAATCACTGACTGCTCAATAGCAGACAGCGACTTTAAGGCATTATTTAATTCAATATTATTTACAATATCATCGACAGCAGAAAATGCAGAATTAATCATAATAAAATCTTGTATGAATGATGTATAATCTTCATCATCCATAATAGCTTTTTCTTTGTTTTCCATATTTACTTGTTTTTTAAAATAAGCTTTTGAATACAAAATAATAGATTTGTTAAGGTAACTATCAAATTTTTCCTCATTATAATTATTTTTATTTTCCATACATGTTCCTCCTAAAATTCACATTTTAGGGTACTTTCCGCTTTAAGAGGAACACAAATATATTATTAAAATAAACCTCCCTTCATAAAAATTAATATGTCTGAGTATATACTCTATTTAACTTCTGTTTCGTTAGTGTTTTAATGATTCGTTTCCTGTGTATAAATCTGTATTCTTCTTAAATAGGTATATACCCTTATGATAAATAAGAGAAATTTCTAGCATAAAAAATCATATATATTTTTTTTACCTATTTTATTTTTTTATATCTTATTCTTTTAATAAATTGATATTTCAATGTTTTTTATGTTTTTTGTTCCAATTTATGTCAAAATTTTATATATTTTTAGATGTGTTATATTCCTATATATGAATATAAAATATACATATACAGGAACATATCTAGATAGGGGGCAAAGTAATGTTAGATAAAATAACTATAGGAGCTAGAATTCGTACAATAAGAGAAGATATATTTCACGAAACACGTCAATTGTTTGCAGAAAGGTGTGGTTTATCAGAAAACCATCTTGGGAAAGTCGAACGAGGAGAACTTCTCGTTAGTATGAAAACTTTGGATAAAATATGTTCGAATGCTGGAGTAACAACAGATTATATATTATATGGAAAGTGTGATAACAAACATTCAAATATTAGAATGACAATAGATAATTTTTTAGATAGAAGTTCAAGTAAAGAACTTAAAATATATTTTAAATTTATATCTACTATTAAAAGTTTTATATCACAAGAAAGATAAACAAAAAGCCCTCTATATTAGTTTTCTAACATAGAGGGTTCAATTTATATTATATAATGAGGAGTGACTTTTTTATTTTTATATTTTATTTTAATATACTCTTTATTAAATTGATAGAAGTTTTGTGTATTTTTTGTATTTCGTCTATTTTTATTGGTGGGATATATTGATTTCCCATTTTACTTATAATTAGTTTAATTTTTCTATTTGGGATATTGCAAATTTCTAAAATAGCAATTTCTATAAGATATTGAATATACCTGTCATCTACTATTACTGTACATTTTTCGTTTTTTATCTCTTGTTTTACTATGTCTGTAATATTTTTAAAAGTTTCATTACCACATTTCTTCTTAAAATTATCTAAAATATAATTTTCTATCATCATTTTTTATTATCTTATCCTCACCTAATATTTATAATATCAGCTAATTTTACTTAATACTGTTAATGCTACAATTTTTGCTGTAGGTTTTGTATCATCATAAAATCCAAAATACTTTTTTAGCCTATCGCTATCACATTTGCAATACATATTATCTGTAGCCCAAGTAATATTGCATTTTATATTATGCACTGATTTATTGTGCTTTGTTGATAATATTGGGTATATATCTTGTTGCAAATTATCTAACATTAAATCTCTATTTCTATATAATTCTAAAATTGTTTCCACTAAATATTTTGTGCCTATATATTCAATATTATAACCTATATATCTTAATTCTTGCATAATTTGGTTTCTTTTATTTTCTATATCTTTAATCTCTACTATTCTATTAATTTTAAATAATATTTCTTCGTCATTACTATCTTTAATAATATAGTCAAAAATCATTCTGTTTCCTATTATTTCTTTGATATCTTTAAATGATTTTGTCATAACTATTATTGAATCCACATACATATCTTTTTTGTTTTCTTTTATACCATTTAATATTTTTTCCCCATCTAAACTAGATAGATCTAATAATGCAACATCAATATTTGCATTGTTTAATATTTCAATAGTTTCTATTTCATTAGTTGTAACTTTACTTATTCTGATATTTCTACTATTTTCGTTTGAAATTTTATTAAACATTCTTCTAAGTTGTAAAGTATTACTACTTGCAATTAACATGTCTATCATCTTTTCACCCTCTTTATTTAATAAGAGACTAATAATATGTTTTTTGGTTGCATTTTTACATATTTTGTATTTTTTTACATTATTTTACAAATATATATTTTATCTTTTTTTATCTTTTTATATATTTATGCTACTTTTCTAATATTATTTTAGTGTAGTATAAAATATAAAATTTAATTTAAGGGGGTGTAATAAATGTCTATTAGAAAATGTTGTATAAGTATATTGGTTATGTATTTACTTCTTTGTTCATTATTTAGTTTTACTCCAGTAAATGCTGCATCTAATGCTACTATCCAACCTTATTCATATTATGATATTGGTTCTTTTTCATTCACAGGTACCAGTAAGTCAGTTATAACGAATTATGATGGCACCTTTATGGCTATTGAAGCAACTGCGACCTCAGCTTCGGGTAAAGCATATGATGTTACTCTTCATGTAACCATATATGGAAGAAATGTTACAAATACATATACATTATCTAGCAATGGTACAATGAAAAAGTTTGATTATATTTATTTAGGCCTTTCTAGTTCAACTGATGTTTCAATATATTGTACTTGCAATAGTTCTGAAAAAATAACAATAAATTTAAAAACTTATAGTTGGCTATGAGCTATATAAAAAATGAGATTTTTTAATCTCATTTTTTATCATTTTTATACAGTTCTATAAGTTCTATTTTATTTTTTAATATTAATTTATCATATACATTATTTATATCAATGTCACTATAAACTAAATAATAATAGTAATTTTTTATAGCATCAAAATCTAATGGTCTATAATTACACTTATATATTTCGTCATTTATTTGTAATTTAAAATCTATTTTACTTTCTTTAGTTTGTATGATTGAATAAAAACCTGTATCTGTTATTATCGCTTTTTTTATATTATAACTATCGCTTTTATAATTAGTAAGATACTCTATTGTTTCTCTATTTTTAAATTTATCATCTATATCTATATTGATTTCTTTAGTTTCTGTACTTATTGTTGTTGATATATTGCCTGGATTATTATCATTAAATAATATAATTTCTGAAAAGCTAATATTTATTTTACTTATATTAGAATATCCATCAGATATCAAATAAAATAATTCTTGAAGATAAGAATTTGAATCTACACAGACTTGTTTTCTTCCTTCTAATTTCACCATCTGTTCATCCATTATATCATTAGTCGTAACAATAATATTTCCACTTTGATCTGTTATTTTTAAATCGCCGATATTAAATCTATCATATTTACCTAATTCTTTTTCAGCTTTTAATTCAAAGACCATATACATATTTATATCATCCATTAAAAAATAATTTACCTTTATGCTATAATCTTTATTTAATTTTATATAGTCCATTTTAATATTTTGTACCCATTCTTTTTCTTCTATTGCCCTTAATATTCCATCATTATTTTGGTCCATACTACTTAAATCAAAAATTTCTTTTAAATAATTTATTATATCCCTTCCAAATACTACACCTGTTGTTAATATTCCAACAACCAATATCCAAATAATAGCCTTTTGATATGTATTTTTTATTATTTTTCTACCTCTTTTTAATTTGCTTTTTATAGTATTAGTATTTATATTTAGCTTTTTAGCTATTTCTTTAATTGTATATTTCTCATCATAATATAGTCTAAATATTTCTTGTTCTATATCATCAAGGTCTGTTATTAATCCTTCAAAGTTTATTCTATTTTCACTTGAATCTTCTTGTTCACTGCTTATAAATTTTTCTATATATTTATTACTGATTTCTTCATTTCTTTTTTGTAATCTATAAAATTTATTACATTGGTTAATTAAGATTTTTATAATCCACCCTTTAAAATGTTTATTATTTCTTACTTGACCTATTTTAAGATACCCAATGAGAACTGTTTCTTGTACTATATCTTTAGCATCTTCATCTTCGTATGTCCTAGCTTTTGCTATATTATATAAATCATTTTCTACCTCTTTTATTAATTCTGTATATGCCTGTTTATCTCCATTCTTTGCTTTTTCTATCAATTCTTCCATTTACTCCACCTTTTATACAATTTTAATTTATTAAAATTTGGTTGCAAAAGTATAAAATTAAATTTTTTTATACTATATACTCGAATTATATATAATTTATTAACAAAATGGAATACTTTTTTACAAAATTTTACATTTTTTGACCTATTATTTAAATTGTCAATTCAATAAAACATTTTCACTCATCTTTTGAATAACTGATTCATATAATACCATTGATTTAAAACATATTAATATATCACTTTTTTTTCCAAAATTCTTTATATATTTTTCTAATATTTTTTTATATTTATTATAATTCTTTCGCTCGTTTTTCATAATTCTAATATTATATTTTAATTCTTTTTTTCTATATATTGTTAATTTTTTTAAAAATGATATGTTATTTTTTCTTTCGCATAATTTTTTATTTAATACTTGCATATTCACAAAATTATTAAACATATACTCTTTTTTATTACCAACTTGAAGTAAGAATAGTAATATTGTTTTTACTTCGGCCGAATGAAATTCTTTAAACCTTTGCATACTATTATTATATTTAGTATTTGTATTCATTTTGTTTCCTCTTTTCGTACTATAATACGAATATTTTATCAGTATTTTTCAAAATATGCAAGTTATTAATATTTTTTCTTTTCGGAATTCGTATTATAATTCCTTAATTTTTAATAATACTATTGTTATAATTATTTTAGTAAAATTAGTGGGGGAAAATAAGATGCAAACTATATGTGAAAGTGAATTTAAAAAGTCGGTTGGTAATCATATCAAAAAATATAGAAAACAAACTCAAGAAAATTTAGCAGAAAATGCTCAAATCTCTCCTGATACTCTTTCATTAATTGAACGAGGAGAAAATATTGTTTCAAGTCTAACTTTAATTAAAATTTGTAATGCACTAAACATAACCCCTAATCATATTTTAGAAGATTTTATTGCTAATAAAAACGACTCTATCACTTATAACATATTAAATGAACTTTCTGACTTGACAATTGAGGATAAATCAATTATACTTAATATAATAATTTCTATAAAGAAACTTCTCTCTAATTCAAATTAATTATTTTATATTAATTGTTTTAAAATATTATATTAAGTAGGGGAATATATATATTATATAAATTTAAAAGGTTACTAATATACTAAATTAATACTTTAGCATCTTAGTAACCTTTCTTATATATTTATTTTTTATAACAATGTTATGTATTTTAAGTAAGCATTGAATTAAATATTATTCTTAAACAATCGTTAAATCCTTTTCGATAAAGAATTTCATTGCTTTCAAACATAGAATCTATAATATCTCCTGTATATTTTTCTATTAAGCAAATTAGTTTTTTTTGTGTCTTTGGGTTAACTCTTTTATGAATAAATTTATATAATTCTATACTGTCATTTTTTTGTTTTCCTTTTTTAAGTTTTTCATAAGTATTATTTAGTTTTTTATTTTCTTCATACTCTTCATACAAAACAGAAATTAAATCATTCTCTGGCATATTAAATCACCTCCCTATATAATTTTACAGAATTAAAATATAAAAGTTAATGCTGAACAAAAAAATTTTTTGTATTCTAAATCTCTTGCTACAGTATGCAAATAAAAGAATATTAAAAAAATAATTTAATTTTATATACAAAAAATCTTAAAAACTTCCCAAAAATCAAGTAAAAAATTTTTTTAGTCGTGTTTATTGAATTTAGCTAAAAAATTCTATACAATATAAGTGTGTATAAAGATTATGTTATAGAATTTTCTATAACTGCCCACAGAATTTTGTGGCATAGCTATTAAATTTTAGTTAATAGCAGTACACCTACATTTTATATGTAGCAAAAATTGGGTTATGGACCAATAAATATATAAATTATTTATTGTGTCTTAAATAAAAAGAAAGTAAGAAATAAAAATAGTAGCCCCCATTTAACTACTAAATAAATACTTACTTTCTTTTTTTGCCCAAATTTAAAGGAAAGGAGGATTATTTTAAAAAATCTTTTACACAAATTTAAAGGAAGGAGAATTTTAAGTTATGGAAAATGGTTTTAATTTTGAACTTTATGGTGAAATTTTTGAAAATTGTTTTATTCATAGTTCAAATTACAAAAATGGCAATTTGCAACTTAGCTTATTTGGAACTGATCCTGCAACTAATGAGACTGCACATTTTACTGATATAACATTGAATCAAAAAAAATTACTTAGAGAAAATGAAATTGTAGTAGATTGTAAATTCAAACCTAGTCTAATACCTCAATTAATTGAACTAGGTATTTTAAAAAAGCAAATTGGTATTTGCGTTGTAGGTGCTACAATATACCCTATTTATACAGTAGATTTAACTAAAATAAGAGAAAAACAATATTGTATGCAAAAAATTGCAGCATAACAAGAGAAAGGAGATTACTTATGGAACAAACAAAGTATGTAAATTTACCAATTATTCGGTAGAATACAACACGGTGACCAAATTCAAAGTGCCAATGGTAATAAAAGAGCTATTGAATATGGCTATTTTATAGCAAAAAGCAAAGATGAACATATGCAACATTATTTAGAGAAATTTAACAACTTATATAAAGAGGCAAAAAGTATTGATATTAGGATTTTTAATGAAAATCCTTTTACTATAAAGCGTGTTAGATATAATCAAGGTGGTGATGTATGCCATTGTCTAGAAAATTCCAACGAGGCAACACAAAAAGTCAAAGATGGTTGGGAAAAAATAGAATGTACCCCTGAGTGTTCATATAGGCAAAAAGATAAAAACGGAAAAACAGCTTGTAGACGCATTGGATGGCTAAAATTCTTAATACCAAGTGTTAGTATGGAGCGTATTTTTTTAATGAGAATTGCAGGTCAAAAATCTATAGACAGACTAGACAATTATTTTAAATTTCAACAATCACAAGGAAAATCATTAGTAGGAGATTATACCATATACTTAAAACAAGAAGAACAATCAAATACTTTTGCTAAAACTTTCAACAATTATGTTTTAGATATCTTCAATAAAGAAGAATTTAATTCTAATAAACCTATTCCTAAAATAATTTCAAATGATGAAATCTCATCTACAACAAATAATCAAAAAATAAATGTTAAAGTAGAAAAACAAGAACAAGTTATACCATCTTCTTCTACTATTATTGCATCTAATATTGAAAACTCAGATACAAAAAAACAAGTTAGTAAATCGCAAGAGAAGAAAAAGGCTGTAACTAAAGAAAAAGTACCTAAAAGTAAAGAAAAAAAATCTGTAAAAAAGCAATCTAAAACATCTTCAAAATGCGAAAATGAAAATCTAAACAATTGTTATGCCTTACTACGAACATTCAAAGAAAATTTAACAAACAAGCAAGGCGAAACTAAGGAATACTTAATTCGGTGAATTTGCTGATATGGATGATAAGATTTCTAATATTGTAATTAGACCAGAAAATGCAGACGAATTATCAGAATGTAAGTTAGGGACATTTGTCAGATTAGATGTTAAGGAAATTGGTAGTAAAAAATTTGCTATGCAGTTAGAATTTCTTTCTAAAACCACAAAAAATATAGCAGCATAAGCTAGGGACTTATACTACTATTTAAAAAGATTATTTGTTTATTAATTATACACAATAGGAATTAAAAAGTAAATATTCAAGCTAAAAAAAGGAGAAATTTTGTATGTTTAATGAATTTAAAAATGGTGATAAGGTTTTTGTTGAAGGTATAGGAAAGAACAACGGAAAAGTATATAAAAATGTGCCAGCAAAAATTATCGAACGAGATCCGTATTTCAAAGACTATCTTGTAAGATTTAAAAATGGTACAGAAGATTGGATTTTACCACGGAACTTAAACACTTTTGAATAACGAAATTTGAGATAACCATTGTAATGGTTAATTTTTTTTGTCAAATTTTT
>CANRBB010000011.1 GCA_947628745.1 uncultured Bacilli bacterium
GATTTATCTCTTGAGCAGTTAGTAGTCGGGCTGCTTTATCAGTATAAGTAAACGTTCCTAAAACATTAGAACCATTACCCGTAGTTACCTCTCCTTTTTCATTCAACAACTGTCTAGTATCCTTTAACAATGTTACTTTACTCCACTGACTAGTGCTTGGTAACTCTACATATCCCGTTACTGGGCCATGCCAATTCTCTGCACTGGCATCATAGGCAAATGTTGCTGTATTATTTGACACTCCTGCCTTTACATTATTGTAATAAATTAAAGTAGCATACTTATCATTAAAAGTATTTGTTGTTGTATCGTAGTAATCGCTTACATAATAAAATCTTTCCGTGTCACTATCATATACTCCATCCCCATCAACATCACAGTCAAAGGCATCTCCTGACTTTAGTTCACCACTAACACCACAATTTCCATAAACAATATTATCACCTAAACTATATCCAGTGGCACTACAATACTTAGAATCATCTGATTGGTTACATACTTCAGTATGCAATCTTTCAGCTCTTTTACATAATTTCCCATCTGTCGAGATACCTCGATTATCTTTACATATAGTTGCACCATTCTTTACTGTGACATTTCCACTTACTCCTAGTGTCTTAGATAAATATGAGTAACCTATTCCCATTATCATAAACAAAATTAATACTACTATTATCATTATTTTATTTATTTTTTTCTTTCGCATAAAGCAATTCCTCCAAATTTCATACACTATGAAAACAATAAAAGTAACTAATTTTTTTCATTGGTTGCGAATAACATTTTGTCTTTCATACTTGCACTTTCTATTATTTACTCTCATTTCTATTATACCCCCCCCCCGTATTAATTTTGCAAGAAAAAATTGCAGAGAAAATTTTGAAAAATTAGAAAGTATAAAATAAAGTGCAAAAAAAGACGTGCCAGCATAGACACGACTTTAGAGTTTCATTACTAATAACTTAACCATAATTAAGTATTACTTTTAACTATGTTAAATATTTTAATCTATTTATTATTAATTACAAAATTGTCATTACTATAACCAATAACAACGGTTGAAGATGGCTTTATCTCATTATTTACTATTTTCTTAGCTAATAAAACTTCAATCGTTCTGCTAACTATTCTTTTTAAAGGCCTTGCACCAAAGTTAATATCATATCCATTTTCTACTAGATAGTCTTTTGCGGATTCAGTAAGTTCTATCTTTATATTATTATCTTTTAACCTATCTTGTATTTGATCCACAATCTTATCTAATATCCTTCTAATTGCTTCTTTTTCCAACGCATTAAATACTATAATTTCATCTATTCTATTGATAAATTCAGGTCTAAAATAGTTTTGTACTTCGGTCATAACTTTATCTTTATTACCTTCAAGTATATGCTCACATCCTAAATTAGAAGTCATTATGATAATAGTATTTTTAAAGTCTACTGTTCTACCATTAGAATCAGTTAATCTTCCATCATCTAATACTTGCAACAATAAGTTTAATACCTCTGGATGAGCTTTTTCAATCTCATCAAATAAAACAATACTATAAGGGTTTCTCCTTACTGCCTCAGTAAGTTCTCCTCCTTGATCATATCCAACATATCCTGGAGGTGATCCTATTAATCTTGACACTGAAAACTTTTCCATATATTCGCTCATATCAATACGGACCATATGCTTTTCATCATCGAATAATTCATAGGCAAGACTTCTAGCAACCTCAGTCTTTCCTACTCCAGTCGGTCCTAAAAACATAAATGAACCAATTGGTTTATTGGGATCCTTAATCCCACTTCTACTCTTTAAAATAGCTTCACTAACTAATTTTAACGCTTGATCTTGTCCTACAACTCTTTTACGTAAATTATCCTCTAGAGATAACAACTTTTCTCTTTCACTACTAACAAGTTTTGAAATAGGAACATTAGTCCATCTCGATATTACAGTAGCAATATCATCAGCTGTAACTACATCTGATAATATTTGATTTTTAGTTTTATTTCTAAGCTCTACTAATTCATTTTCAAGCTGTGGTATAACACCATGCTTTAACCTAGCTGCATTTTCTAAATCATACTCATTTTCAGCCTTACTTAAAAGAAATTTTGCTTTTTCTAATTCTTCTTTTTTATCCTTTACCTTATCTATTACTTCTTTTTCTTCGTACCACTTTTGCCTAAGTTCATTTTCTTCTTTTTTCAAGTTTCCTAATGTTTCATCGATTGATAATACTCTATTTCTACTAAGTTCATCTTTTTCTTTTTTTAATGCTTCTTTCTCCACTTCCAAACGCATTATCTCTCTTTGCATATTGTCTAATTCTTCAGGCACGCTATCTAACTGTACTCTAATTGTGGCACATGCTTCATCAATCAAATCAATAGCCTTATCAGGTAAAAATCTATCTGTTATATAACGATTTGATAGATTAGCAGCTGTAACTAGAGCTCTATCTTGAATAGTTACTCCATGATGTATTTCAAATTTTTCTTTTAACCCACGTAATATTGTAATAGTATCTATCACAGTTGGTTCATTTACTTTTATTTTTTGAAAACGTCTTTCTAAAGCTCCATCTTTTTCTATATATTTACGATATTCGTTTAAGGTAGTTGCCCCTATAACATGTATTTCTCCACGAGCAAGCATAGGTTTTAAAATATTGGATGTATCTATACCGCCCTCAGAGTTACCAGCTCCAACAATCATGTGTATTTCATCTATAAACATGATTATATTACCCTCACTCTTTTTAACTTCGTTAAGTACCTTTTTTAACCTTTCCTCAAATTCTCCTCGATACTTTGCACCTGCTATTAGAGCTGCCATATCCAGTTCCCAAATAGTCTTATTTTTCAAACTATTTGGAACATCACCATTTATAATACGCTGTGCAAGTCCTTCTACAATAGCTGTTTTTCCTACTCCAGGTTCACCAATTAATACTGGATTATTTTTAGTTTTACGCGAAAGGACTCTAGTAATATTACGAATTTCTTCATCACGACCAATAACAGGATCAATTTTTCCATCTTTAACGCTATCTACAATGTTTCTACCATACTTGGTAAGAACATCTTCCAAATTCTCTTGATACGGATTTTGTTCATTCATAAATATTCATCTCCCTTATTAATCTAAAAAGCGAATGGTATCCCATTCACTTCTTAAATATACTCTCTTTTTTAGCACTTGTCAAGTGTGAGTGCTAAATTATTTTCTTTTTATCATTTTTTTATTTTCTTCATCTTTAACTGGATGCTGTAATTCATATTCAAACTCTTGAACTGGTACATCATGTTTATCTATTTCAAAACATAACTCATTTATCTTTTGAATTATTCTAAAGTATCTTGAGTCTCCCTTTAACCCAATAGACATAACTCTATTCTCTTCAGAATATATAGCAACATCTCCGCTTTTTTCATCTAAGAAATGTTCATATCTACCTAAACCAGTAACTTTTAATTTATCATCTTCTGAAGCACTATATTTAAACAATTTTACTAGATTATTTACATTTCTAAGTGGATAATCTTCTTCCTTTCCCTTAATAGCATCAAAACTTTCTGCTGAAAGCTCATGATATTTTCTTTCCTGTTCTTCTGTCATTAAACTATCTTCAATTAATCCCTTTTCATTCAAATTTCTATATATATTAGTCATGATATTTAATTCTTTAGTAGCAATCGTTTTAAAGAATTTAGCAAGTCCGGCAGCATCATTATTTTCTATATAATTACAATATTCTTGCTTCACTTCTTTAGTAATTACACATGGTACCTGATTATTAGCACACAAATTTCTTACTAACAATATTCTTGCTGTTCTACCATTTCCATCTTCAAATGGATGGATATGTAAGAATCTGATATGGAAATATGCTTCTCTTAAAAATGGATCTAAATCGTTCCATATATTATAATAATTATCAAACAAGTTATATAATTCCATATAAATATATTGTGCTTTAGTTCTTTCTACTTTAGATCCTATAACTTGGGCTTGAGTTCTTCTAAAGTTATTTATCTCTCCTCCTGTTAATAGTTCTTCTATTTGTTTTATATTATTAATTGTTAATTGTTCATCAGCACTTACAGAAAGAGCATATTCAAGTGCTTGTGTTTGTTGATAAATGTTCATTGCTTGAATTGTATCTGCTAAATCACCTTCAATATCTTCAACACCTAATGATGCATTAGTAAAACGGTTAATTAAGTTTTCTAAATATTTTTTTCTATATATTCCTTTTTTATCATATAATTCACTAAATATAGTATACATATTCCTCACTCCTCAATGTGCTCACAATTATAACACAAAACCCAAAGAATTGCAAATGAAAAGTGCTTTACATAGTGTAAAATTACTTGGGTAAAGAGGTACAAAAAAGGAAGAACCTTTGTTATAGTAAATTTGAAAGTAACACTAACGAAGGTCTTCCACACAAATATAATATCACAATTTAATCATTTTATCTAAGAAGATTTTTCACGATATAATTGTCCTCATCTTTTATTTAATATTGAGTTAAACTAATAAATATATCACCAATTCTATTAAATATTACTTTATTTTCTTATAGAACTAGTTTTATCTTCCTCATAGGTATCTAAAAGCATTTGACAAGAATTTGCATTTTTTATATCATGAATAAGTTTTAATTCTTTTAATAAAGCCATATATTTAGATGCCTGATTATTAATTTCTATATTATTCTCTTGTAAATTTAACAAAGCTATTATTTGCTCAGCATTTAACAATTCATTAGTACTTTGAATTAGTTTTGACTTAATAGTCGCTTCTTCATCATTATCAGAATATAATACTTCTGCAAGTAAACTTTTCTTACCCCTTTCATCTATTTTTTTATTTCTGGCTAAAGATTTTGCTGTATTAATCAAACCATTAACTCTATCTAAAGTCATATCACTAGTTAAGAGTTTAGATATATAAGTTTGATATTCAAAAGATTCATTTTGATTAATAAAACTATTTATAAATATTTCATTCATAGCTCTAATTATATTTATATCATCACTATTTTTATCCAATTGCTGTAAAAAATACACTTGTTCATCTGCTGTACGATTTTTAATTACATCAGGTGATAATATTAGTAATCCCATTACTTTACTTATATTTATATCTTCATCAGTATTTTTATTATATTTTTTATAGATTTGCACCATCTTCATTACGTCTTCATGTGTCCTATTTCTAAGTAATTCTTTATTTATTAGGATATTACTAGCATACAAAGAATCAGAAACACTAGGTACAAATGTTACTTGTTTTATAGATTCTAATTGTTCTTCTCCATTACGATATTTTAGTAAATTTTCATTAACTACTAAGTTATAAACCTGTCTCATATTAAAATCATTATATCCATCTTTTATGAAATCCATCAAATCTATCATAAAATTAATATCTCTTTTCTCTATAACCTCATTATTAGCTGCAACAGCATCTATTAACTCTACTTGTTTAAAGCTAGTTAATTCCTTAAATTTTTCATCTAACTTTCTAAGTACACCAAGATCATTATTTTTTGATAAAAATTTTCTTGCTACATCCCCTACATATCTACGTAGTTTTGCTTGTTGCTCTTCTGAAAAATTTTCTTCTCCATACTTAAATGAGTCTTTTTTATCCATATTAGTTTTATTAATATATTCAACTACTCTTTTATTATATATATCTTTACTTTTATTTACTTCATTAATAATATCTTCTTCATTATCACTACTTAGTATTTTTTGGAAAAAATTTTCTTTTTCTTGTCTACTATAAAATCTATTATCTAAGTTTAGGACTATTGCTATACTTTTAGCCTTTAAATTTGATTCTAAATTAATTATCTGATTAAACCATGGTAATCTATAATCTAATTCATCAAGCCCTTTATAATCTAGATTTTTCATAATATATTCTAATCTTTCTTCATTTTTACATTCCATTAACAAATTAGAAAATTGTTCATAGTTTTTATTTTCTCTAAAATCATCTGGGTACTTTTGTACAATTTTATATAATATATCGCCAACCATTTTTGAATTATTATTTATACTGTTAATGGCTTTCATTTCTTCTTGAAAAGTCAAATACTTACTTATTTCTAATATTTCTTTAACACTAGATAAATGTAATTTATCTGTTTTATTAAATTGATCACATATCATTAGTAGTTGTTCATAAGTTCTAGTATTTAATACATCTTCTTTTGATAAATGAATTAATAGTATAGAGCATCTTTCATTATCTTGAGCTTGTATTAATTTTTTAGCTATTTCTATACATTGTGTTTTATTAAATCTAGAATTGAAACCAACAAAATTTCCTTCTAAAACACTAATTATGTCATTAAGAATATAGCTATTCTTATAACTTGCTTCTTTTATCAATTCAACATTATCTATATAAGTTAATAATTTTCTTAGTACCTCTTCAGTCATTTTTATTCTCCTCTATATAATTAGATACTTCATCTATCGTTTTTGTAAAGTTAACTAAATCAACATTAAACCATTTAACGTCCATTTGATTATTAAAAAAAGTATATTGTCTTTTAGCATAATGTCGTGAGTTCTTTTTTATTTCTTCTTTTACTTCTTCTAATGTTTTGTTATGACATAAATATTCTTTAAATTCTTTATATCCTATACCTGTCTGTAGTGCTTTGGAAGTCTTAAAATATTCTTTTACTTCTTCTACTTCTTTTTCTAGACCTTCTTCGAACATCTTATCTACTCTCATATTAATACGTTTATATAACTTTTCTCTTTCTAATGTAAGTCCAACAAATATAGTATTGGGATATAATAATTCGTTTTTATTATTTGTTATAGCCTCTCCATTTTCTAATTTATTAAGTAATCTTACTAATCTTTTTCTATTATTTATATGTGGTATTTCTTCTACATCATATTCTTTTATTTTATTTACTATTTCTATATTAGAGAAATCAGCATAACTTTTATTTGTGGTCCCTTCTGTAAACTGATAGTTATATAGACAGGCCTTAATATAAAGTCCTGTTCCACCTACAATTACTACATTTTTATTTTTACTTAATATCTCGGTGATTTTCTGTCTACTATCTTTTTGATAATCATAAACAGTATAATTTGTATCAATATCTACAAAGTCAAATAAATGGTGTTTTACATTTTCTTGTTCTGATTTAGTTGGCTTAGCTGTACCTATATCAAGTTTTTTATATACTTGCATGGAGTCACCATTAATAATTTCGGCATTATATTTTTTTGCTAGTTGTACACTCAATTTTGTTTTGCCAACACCAGTAGGTCCTACTATTGTTATTATCATTTTTTATCATCCATTCTTTACTCCCATACTAACATATCCTACAAAATATGTCAAAATAACTATGTCTAACTATTCCATTACTCTTTTAAATAGTTTTTCTAAATCATATTTAGTGTATGTTATAATAGTTGGCCTACCATGAGGACAATTAAAAGGATTTTCACATTTTCTAAGTTCATCTAAGAGATATCTTGCTTCTTCTAAATTTATATAATCATTAGCTTTTATTGACATTCTACATGCCATTGTAGCAGCCATATGGTCGATAAATTTTTCTTTAGAAAATTCTTCACTTGTAGCAATTATTTCAAATATTTTTTTCAAGTCACTTTTTTCTAAGTCTTGTCGTAGCCAACTTGGGTGTGTTCTAACTACCACAGTATTATCTCCAAATTCTTCGCAAGTAATTCCTATTTCCTTTAATAAATCTAGTTTTTCTTTTACTATTAAATATTCGTTCTTAGGCATTTCAATTGTTATGGGAACTAATAAGGGAATAGCCTTAATACTGGGGTTTAAAATATTTTTCTTACATTTTTCATAATTAATTCTCTCTGCTGCTGCATGTTGATCTATAATATACATCCCATCTTCATTTTCGGCAATTACATATGTTTCATATACAATTCCTCGTGGAATCATCTCTTTTATTGTATAGGTATTGTCTTCTTCTACTTCTATTTTTAATTGTTCTCTTTTAACAGGTGATACATCATATGTATTTTCTTCCTCATCTACTTCAAATGTCGTAAAAGTCTCTTGATAAGAAATATCATTAGTATCTTCTTGAGTTAAATTATTAAAATCTGTTTTGGGTGCAGTCTGATATTCTTCGTTACTTTGCTCTATCGCATCTGGTATTAAAATCATCTCTTTTATTTTCATGATAATAGTATCATTAATCAATTGTTTTAACTCATCCATTTTTGAAAATTTCACATCCATTTTTGTTGGATGAACATTCACATCAACTAAAATAGGGTCTACAATAATATTAAGAACTATTATAGGAAATTTATCTTTTGGAATATAAGTATGATAACTATCTACTATTGCCTTTATTAAATCATTATTTCTAATAACTCTATTATTTACAAGTGTCGTAATAGAATTTCTACTACTTCTTGCTACTTCGGGATATGATATATAACCACTAATTTCATAATCATCATTGCTATTTTCTATTTTTACCATTTTCCTAGCTACTGAAGAACCATATATATCATATATTACTTTATGTAAATTACCATCCCCTGCTGTATCCAGCAACGTTTTGCCATTATTAATCAACGTAAATTTTATATAGGGATAGGACAAAGCCATTTTATTTACATAATCAACGACATTAGCTAATTCACTATATAAATTTTTTATGTATTTTAATCGCACTGGAGTATTATAGAATATATCTTTAACTGTTATTGATGTTCCCTCTTGTAAATCGGAATTTATGACTTCTCTTATCTGCCCTCCCTCGACTATTACTTCTGTCCCAACTTGACCGTTAGAAGTTTTAAGTCTTACTTTAGAAACAGAAGCAATTGATGGTAAGGCTTCCCCTCTAAAACCAAGCGATTCTATATTAAATAAATCATGCAGGTTATGACATTTACTAGTAGCATGCCTAGAAAAAGCAAGCTGGGCATCATCCCTATCCATGCCTATCCCATTATCTGAAATCTTGACCATTTTTACTCCAGAATCACCCAATTCAATTTTTATTGCTGTACTTTTCGCATCAATACTATTTTCTACTAGTTCTTTTACAACATTCATCATTTTTTCTATTACTTCACCGGCAGCTATCTTATTAGCCAGTACTTCATCCATAACATGTATTTTGCTCATTTTTACCACTCCACTAACAAGTTACATAATAACTTTAAATCTAATGTTTTTTACAAAAAATTAACTTGTATATCCTTCACAAGAAAGATGCACTTTATACTCTAAATCCAAGTTCATGGTATTGCTAGAATCGATATTAGAATTATCTTTTTTAGTAGTTTCTCCGTTAGTTTTTAAAGATTGTTTATTAGTAACTACCACTGTGGCTGTACACTTCTTATTATTTTTAATTGGATCAGTCATTTCATCTAAATATCCACCAGAAATTAATTCATCACTTGTTATGGTCTTTGTTCCACCACTTTCAGGAATCTCCATTTGATTATATAACAAATAATCCTGCGCCGCACTTTTCAAATTACTTTCATAATTTTTATAAGTTTCATTTCGTGCTTTCAACTGATATTTTGAAACTGCTCCTAAAGCAATACCAGATAATATCCCAATAATTGCTATAACTGCAATTATTTCTATTAAAGTAAAACCCTTTTCTGACATTCTATCATCACCTATCCTACTTATAGAATACCACATCCTACTTAAAAATAATATAATTATTTATTCACTTTCTTTAAAATAATTAAGTAAATTTAAAGCTACATCCTTCCCAAGTATTGGCTCTAATTCCTCTAAAGGCGCTTCTTTTATTTTCTTTAAAGATCCAAACTTCTTAAGTAATTCTTTTCTTCTTTTCTCTCCAATACCGGGTACCATATCCAACATACTTACAAGCGCACCCTTTGACTTAATATTTCTGTGATATGTGATAGCGTATCTATGTACTTCTTCTTGTATTTTTGCTAAATAAAGAAATAAATTACTATCTTCCGGAATACTTATTTCATTATAATCTGAATCAAGCAAATGACTGGTTCTATGATGTTCATCTTTTACTAAACCAACAATCGGTATTTGAAGTTTTAAACTGTCTATTATTTCTTTACATATTGTTATTTGGGCTTTTCCTCCATCCAACACTATTAAATCAGGCTTTTTTAAATTTTCCATTAATACTTTATAATATCTTCGATATAAAACTTCTCTCATCGCCCCTATATCATCTTTCACATCAGTTTCAATCTTATATTTACGATACTCATTTTTATTAGGTAAAAAATTATCAAAGACTACCATTCCTCCTACATAATATGTCCCAAATAAATGTGAGTTATCAAACGATTCTATTCTCTCTACCTTTGGTATATGTAAAAGTGTTGCTAAAAGTCGTGCTGCACTAAGTCGTTTATTCTCATCTTTTTCAATAGTTTCTTCTTCATTTTCTAAGTTCTGCTTAGCATTTTCATAAGCCAAATCCAACAAGCTCTTTAATTTTCCTCGATAAGGTGTAGTAACTTTAACACCTAAATATTCACTTAATAAATCTTTATCCATTTCTTCACTTACATATAACTCTTTAGGTAATATACCAGTTTTATCATAAAATTTAATTATATATTCTAAAACATTTTCTTCTACATTATTAATAGTTTGTATTATTTCTTTATGTCTACCACATAAAAGTCCATCTCTTACAAAGAATATCTGTATTGATAAATAATTATTATCATTGTAGTAATTAATTAAATCAAAATTATAATTTTTATTAAGATCTATTTTCTGTTTCTTTAGTGTTATATTTATATCATCTAGCATATTTTTTAATTCTAGGGCTCTTTCATAATTCAAAACTTGACTTGCTTTATCCATTTCTTCTTTTATCTTATGTTCTATAACACTACTATCTCCCTTTAAAAAAGAAATTATTTCTTTTTTCATTTCATAAATTACACTCTTATCAATTTTTTCGGAACAATATCCTAAACACTCTCCTATATGATAATATAAACATGTCTTTTTAGGCATTTTCTCACATTTTCTAAGAGGATATATTCTATTAATCATATTTACAGTTTTTCTGGCCGCTGTAACATTAGGATATGGCCCATATAAATAATTTTTATTCTTCTTTCTTTTTGTGTTCCTTACAATTCTGAGTCTAGGGTATTCTTCATTTGTAAACTCTATATATGGATATGTTTTATCATCTTTTAAAAGAATATTATATTTAGGATTGTATTTTTTGATTAAGGTTATCTCTAATATTAATGATTCAAGTTCCGATGAAGTCACTATATATTCAAAATCATCTATATTCTCTACAAGCATCAAAGTTTTTCCCGTATGTGTACCTGTAAAATAACTTTTTAATCTGTTTTTTAAATTTTTAGCTTTGCCTACATAAATAATTATCCCATCTTTATCTCTCATTTGATAACTTCCTGGTTTATTAGGTACCAAAGCCAATTTTTCTTTAAAGTCTTTCATGAAATCTCTTCTCCTATGAAAGATTATAACACGATAAAAATAAATAATAAATATTTTCGTAACTTATCTCAGTCTGCTACATTTAATAAAGTTTACTATCTAATAAATTAGCTAACTTCTTAATATTATCAAATGAAATATTTTCTTTCTAACATAAAAAATGAATCATGAAACGCAAAAAGAGAATACTAAACATTCTCCTTCTCTAAAATAATTGTAACTGGCCCATCATTTTGTATACTTAGTAACATATCGCTACCAAACACTCCAGTCTTGACTGAAACATATTGTTTTAATTTATCATTAAATAAATGATATAACTCTCGTGCCTCATCACTCTTTAAAGCTTTATGATAACTAGGCCTATTACCCTTACTACAATCAGCATACAAAGTAAATTGAGATATTGATAAGATTTCTCCCTTAATATCTAAAATAGATTTATTCATGATATGATTTTCATCATCAAATATTCTCAAATTGACAATCTTCTTTATCATATAATCTATAATTTTTTCATTATCCCCTAAAGTAAAGGACACTAGTAAAACAAGACCTTTCTCAATAGAATTGTATGTTTTTTTAAAAACCGCAACAGAAGAATTTAGGCTTCTTTGAACAACTACCCTCATCGCATCGTTCGCTCTACTTTAGCAACATATTTTTCTTTGTTTAAATTAAATATCAAGTTTTCTAATTGCTCTAAATTCTTAACATAACTCATAACTTCATATACTAATACATCTGTCTTATAAATTGTTTTAATACCCTCAACATTAACATCGAGCTTACTCATTTTTTGTATAATATCAGCCATATGATTAAGAGCTGTATTAGAATATATTAACAAAACAGATAAATATCTCTTATTAACACTACTATTCCATTTTGCCTCTACCATTCTATTATCAATAACATCTAGATTATGGCAATTAACTCTATGAATAGATATACCATTACCTTTAGTAATATAACCAATAATATCATCACCACACACTGGGTTACAACAATTAGCTAAATTTACTCTTACATTATCTATACCAGAGATAATTATATCGGCTTCTTTATCTTTACTTTGCATAACTGCTATTTTAGGTGGTTCTTTTTCTTCATATGGTTTATCAATAATATTGATAACTGAATTAGGGCTTGTCTTACCATTACCTACATTTAAATATATTTCATCTAAATTATCTGTCTTTAGTATTGCACATATTTTTTGTAAATTTTCTGTTGAAAAGAAAGAATTAATAGCTAGCTTCCTTTTTCTAAGTTCTTTTTCTAAAATATCTTTCCCTCGTTCTATATAAACTTCTTTTTCATTTTTAGTAAAGAAACTTTTTATTTTATTTCTTACTGCTGTACTCTTTACAAAACTAATCCATTCTTGCGATGGTGTAGAATTTTTATTAGTAATTATCTTAACAATATCACCATCTTGTAAATTATAATTAAGAGGTACTATATTATTATTTACAATTGCTCCTGTCGTTGTCTCACCTACTTTGGTGTGTACCTTATAAGCAAAATCTATAGGAGTAGCATCTTTAGGTAATTCAATAACATCACCCTTTGGTGTAAAGCAATAAATATTATTGTTTAAAACTTCGTCTTTGACCGTGTTTACAAATTCTTCACTACTCATTTTTTCATTTGATAAATCGATAATAGATTTAAAGAATTGTAATTTTTGCTCAGTTGAAGTTTGTAAACTTGCTTTTGTCTTTGCAGCATCTTTATTTTCTTTATAAGCCCAATGAGAAGCTATACCATTTTCTGCAATTTCATCCATTTCATAAGTTCTAATCTGAATTTCAAATAGATAACCCCCTACACCAAATACCGTCGTATGCAAAGATTGATACATATTTGGTTTAGGCATAGCTACATAGTCCTTAAACCTTTTTGGCAATGGTCTATATTTCGAATGAATAATACCTAAAGTTAAATAACACTCTTGCTTTGTTTCAACTAATATTCTTAGAGCGCTTAAATCATAGATTTCGCTAAACTTCTTTCCCTTATCTAATTTTCTATAAATACTATAAATACTTTTGGCTCTTCCCATCATTTCATGATGTATATTATGTTCTGTTAACAAATCAGTAACACTCTGCATCATTTCTGTAACCATCTGTTCTCTTTCTAATTTAGTTTTATTTAGTTTTTCTGCAATATCATAAAAAACATCTGGCTTTAAATATCTTAAAGATAAATCTTCTAATTCACTTTTTATTTTATGTATTCCCAAATGATCTCCTATAGGAGCAAGTATTTCCAAAGCTTCTTTAGCAATTTTCTTCTGCTTAACTTCCGGTAGAGCCCATAATGTTCTCATATTATGAAGGCGATCTGCAAGCTTTACAATAATAACTCTTACATCTTCACTCATTCCCACTATAATTTTTTTATAATATTCGATAAGATATTCATTTTCCGTAGAAAAATTAAGTCTAGATATTTTGGTTACTCCTTCAACAAGTCTTGTAACTGTCTCTCCTACTATTTTTATCATTTCTTCTCTAGTGCAGTCACAATCTTCTAACACATCATGCAAAAGTGCTGCCTGTATTGTTTCACTATCAGCATAAATTGTTGTTAATATCTTAGCAACGTTTAAAGGGTGAACAATATATGGTTCACCACTTTTTCTAAATTGCCCTTCATGTTTAGCTTCTGCTAATTCATAGGCTTTTGTAATATTTTTTAACTGTTTTTCGTCTGTTATATATGTTTTTATTTTTTCCATCACATCTGGAAAAGTAATGGTATCTTTCATGTGCGACATGATATCACCTCTAACTTAACAATTTATTCCTCTAATCATCTTTTCTTCTATATCATCTTTATAAACTTTTTTTATTTTCTTTGGTTTATTCATATTCCTTATTTCTAACTTTAAAAATATATTAACTGCTATAAATATTGAAGAATATGTTCCTGCTATTGTTCCAATAAGCATAGCACAATCAAAAGCATATATCTCCCTTGGCCCAAAAAGCATTAGACAAATAATTGAGGCTATTGTTGTTAAAGCCGTAACGACAGTTCTAACAAAAGTTTCTTGCATACTCTTATTTACAATTTCTTTTAATAATTCTTTTGTCATCTTTTTATCATTATGGTTTATATTTTCTCTTACTCTATCAAAACATACTATAGTATCGTTTATAGAGTAGCCTATTATAGCAAGTACTGCTGCAATAAACATAGTATTAACTTCTAACCTGGATATTGCAAAAACGCTAAACATCATTAGAACATCATGTATTAAGGCAACTATACCTCCTACTGCATAACTAAATTTAAATCTAATAGATACATAAATAATTATTCCTATTAAAGATAGTAACACTGAGTATATAGCATTCTTTATTAAATCTTGTTTTACAACGTTACTTATAACCCCAATATCAACACTTGCTTCATATTTTTCTTTAAAATAATCTTTTACTTGTTTTATTCTATCATCATTTAAAACATTAGTAATTAAAATATCAGTTTGTTCATCTGTTATAGTTATATCACTCATTTCTAATTCTAACGTACTTAAATCATTCTTTAACTCTTCTTTAGTTAAACTCTTTTCTGTAACTAAAGCAATATCACTACCAGCTTTAAAATCAACTCCAAGGTTTAATCCTTTTACACCTATAATAATTGTTCCTACTAATATAATGATTACAGATAATGTTGCAAAATATTTCGTCTTACTCAAGAAATTAATTTTCTTAAATGGTTCATACTTAACAACTTCATTTTTCTTTAAATCTGGTATATCTTCTTTATTAACATTTATAAATAGTTTTGTTCTATTTTCAAAGTATTTTGTTTTAACAAATAACCCTAGTAATATTCTTGTAAGCAATACCATGGTAAACATTGTTACAAATATTGTAATGATTGACATAGTTGCATAACCTTTTATACTTGACTCTCCAAATATAAACATTATGATTGCAACAAGAAATGTAGTAATATTAGCATCCAATATTGATGATAAACTCTCTTTTGTTCCTATTTTAAATGCATTTTCTAAACTTTTTCCTTTATATAACTCATCTCGAATACGTGAGAATGTAATTACATTAGAATCTACGGCCATACCTATTCCTAGTACTAAAGCAGCAATACCAGGTAGAGTCAATACTCCTCCAACTGTCCAAAATATTGCAAATACCAATAACGTATAAATCGCCATACAAATAGCCGAAATAAATCCTGAATAATGATAAAAAATAGTAAGTATTAATATAATTATAATCATACCAATAATACCTGCTAATACTATTTTATCGATGGTATTATCTCCAAAACTAGCTTCTACTGTTTTACTAGATATTTCAGTTAATTTAGATGGTAAACTACCTGAATTAATCAAGTCAACTAAATTACTTACTTCTTCTTGGCTAAAATTGCCTTGAATAATAACATCACTAGCAAAAGCTTGTGACACAGTAGCTGCACTTAAACAATTTGAACCCTCAGTCCCACATAATTGCTGTTCACTACTATAACTATCTTTTTCTTCATCAAAATCTAGCCAAATAACAATAACATTATTATCATAATCTTTTATTCTATTAGTCACATTATAGAATTTATCTTTATCTTTTATACTTAATGATACAGCAGGATCACCTTTAGCATCTTCACTAACTTTAGCTGCATTTGCTTCATTTAATATATCACTAGTCATAAGCAAATTATCATCTGCATCTCTAAACGATAATGTTGCAACTGTCGCTAATTGTTTTCTTGCTTCTTCTTCATTAGTAACTCCTGCTAATTTTACTCTAATTCTATTAGTTCCCTCTAATATAATTTCTGGCTCACTAACACCTAAAGCATCTATTCTTTTACTAAGTGTTTTATACGTAGCTTGCATCTTCTCTTTAGTCATTTTAGAACCATCAATAGATTTAGCTTCATATAAAACTTCGAAGCCCCCCTGTAAATCTAAACCTAATTTTAAATTATTAAGTATTGGTTTAAAACATAAACATATTCCTACACCAATTATAAGTAATATTAGTGAAATAATAATTACTCTGCCTCTTCCCTTAGTATTCTTCTTCTTTTTGTTATCCATTCTTTCACCTCTATTCGAATACATTATTAATTATATCTAACTTTTCCTAAAATGAAAATATTTATTATTATTTTATATCTCAAAAATGTTTATTTATATAATCATATAATCTTTCTTCATCTACATGCATAATAAAACTAACTACATCTGCTAAAGTAAGATTAGTAGTATTTTTAAAAACTTCATTAGCAAGAAAATCCCAAATATATACTTCTTTTATATTCTTTATACCCTTTCTTCTTAACTCACTCTTTTTTGTTTTTAAAGCAGGTAAAACTCTATTATATAGTTCTTTTTGACTATTAAATTCTAACTCCATTCTTAGACTCCTTTATTTCATCTTTGCTCTTGGGAATTTATCATAGTATACATTTTTTAGATGCTGTGTTGTTACATGAGTATATATACCAGTTGCTGATATACTTTCGTGCCCTAATAGTTTTTGTACGCTTAATATATCACATCCTTCATTAAGTAAATGTGTCGCAAAGGTATGTCTTAACATATGTGGTGATATATGTTTACTTAAATTTGTTTGCTTTATAATACTATCAAGTATTACTCTTACTCCTCTTTCTGTAAGTTTATTATGTTGTTTGTTTAAAAACAAGTAATCTAAATTATTTCTATTTAATTCCTGATATCCCTCTTCTAAATACTTATTTAGTATTTCTTCGGCATATTCTCCATAATGTACTATTCTCTCTTTATTTCCTTTACCTAAAATAATTATTGTTCTTTCTTCTTTATTTATATTTTTAACTTTAATATTAACAAGTTCTCCTACTCTAACACCAGTTGCATATAACATTTCTAATATTAATCTATTTCTTTGCCCTAATGCTGTCTTTAAATCAGGTATCTTAAATAATTCTTCTAATTCATTATATTCAAAATATCTAGGTAATCTTTTTTCTCTCTTAGGCCCATTTATGTATATAAAAGGATTATTATTTATTACTTCTTTAGTTAACAAATAATTATAAAAAGTCTTAAGAGCACTTAAATGTCTACATATTGTTGAATTCTTTTCCTTTTTGTCTTCTTTTAAATATCTCAAATAAAATCTTATATCATTATATTCAATATTATTTAATTCCAAAGCTTCTTTTTCTATATAATTAAAATACTCATGTAAGTCTTTTTCATAATTTAATATTGTATAATCTGAATAATTTCTTTGATATTTTAAATAGTCTAAAAACTGTTCTAATAGCTTCTTCTTATTCATTTTTTCACCTTAGTTTTGGCATCATCAAAAAATTTATATATTATACCTAGATTATAGTCTGTCATAAAATCCATTAAAGCATCTTCTCTTCCTTCTAAACATGCCTTTTCATATATTCTATTAATAAAATCATCTTTTTCCTCAATACAATTGGTTGAATCAATCTTAATAGAATTATTAGTAGTTTTATTTATTTTATCATAAATAATATCTATATATTTATCTAGATAATCATTCATTTGTCTTAAATTATAGTAAGAGTTAAGCCCTTCATCTTTTGTATAAAACTTCATAGTATTTTTTACCACTCCAAGTAACTGTTTAAAACATTTTTTCTCATTTTCTGTTGTAACACTTATATTAGTATATTCTCTTAGTTTTCGATAATTCGCTATTAAAGGCGTCCCATATATATTATGTTCAGTGAAAAAATCATCATGGAACTTTATCAAAAATTTTCGCATTAGTCTTAAATCATTACTATCACTTAATTTTTTATTAATCAAATTTGTCAATCTTTTAGTATCACCAAGTATTTTTGTTTCTCCATATAATGGCCTAATATAAGAACAACTATCATCTTCACATAGTATTACTATTTGTCCATCTCTTTTATTTTTATCTTTAATTGCTGATATATAATTTCTATAAAGTCCATTAAATAACAAAATACTTCTAGAAATATCTTTATCAAGTCTTAAATCTTCTTCATTTTTAAAAGACTTAGTATATAAATCTATTTTTCTAAAATCATCATAATTATCACTTAATGGTAAAAAAACTTTACTAGAATAGTACAGACATAACTTATATTTCATCATAATCCCTCTAAATTGTTATATCACATAAGCTCCTAATTGTAAATAAATAGACTTGCTCCATTTAATATCTAACTATATAATTAATAGCTATAAATAAGTTTACAAATACTTACTTTAAACGTGATGAAAAGTAAAAAATAATGGACATTATTTTCCATTATTCTTGTTCATAATCACAACTACTACATTTTATTTTTCCATTTTTTTCAACTAAGTATTTACCACATTTAGGACAATTTTGTTCTAATGGTTTATCCCAAGATGCAAATCTACATTTAGGATAGTTACTACATCCATAAAATATTTTGCCTTTTCTAGTCTTCCTTTCAATAATTTTACCATCACAATTTGGACAATCCATAACTTCTACTACTTCTTTTTCTTCTTTTTTTATGTACTTACATTCTGGATAATTACTACAAGCTATAAACTCCCCATATTTACCATTTCTAATTACTAATGGATTCCCACAATTAGGACATATTTCGCCTGTTACAACAGGTGCCTTTTTTTCCATATCAGAAAAAGCACTTTTTACCCGTGGTTCGAAAAGATCATAAAAATCTTTTAAAACATTATTCCAAACTTTCTTGCCATCAGCTACTTCATCAAGATCATTTTCCATACCTGCCGTATATTTTACATTAATTAAATCTGCAAAAAACTCTTGCAATTTATCAGTAGTTTCTATACCAATAGTTGTTGGTTTAAATTTTTTCTCTTCTAATGTAACATAATCACGTTCTTTTAATGTATCGATTATTTTTGCATAAGTCGATGGTCTACCAATACCTAATTCTTCCATTTCTTTGATTAATTTTGCTTCACTATATCTTGCTGGTGGTTTAGTAAAATGTTGTTCTTTTTCAACCTTGCTTGTATGGTATATTTCATCTTTTGCAAACTCAGGCAAAATAACATCTTCACTTGTCTCATAATCTTTATAAGCTGATAAATAGCCTGGAAAAAGTAAGACCTGCCCCGTTACTTTAAATTTATAATCATTATTATCAAATATAACAGTAGTTTTATTTACTTTAGCATCAGCCATCAAACTAGCCATTGTTCTATAATATATAAGTCTATATAATTTATATTGATCAGTAGATAGATATTCTTTTATTTCCTCTGGATTTCTTAATACACTTGTCGGTCTAATAGCCTCATGAGCATCTTGTACATTTTCAGTCTTTTTAGTTTTTTTGACATAACCAATATAATTTTTTCCGTAGTGCTCTTCAATATATTTATATGCACTGCCAATATATTCATCGCTTAATCTAATTGAATCTGTACGCATATACGTTATTAAACCAACTGTTTCAGTACCTATGTCAATACCCTCATATAACTTTTGAGCAATAGACATCGTCTTTTTAGCTGGAAAACCAAGCTTAGTTGATGCTTCTTGCTGCAAGGTACTTGTGATAAATGGAAATTTACTTTTTTTGCTTTGCTCTTTTTGTTCTATATATTCAACTTTATAATCATCACTTAAAGCGGCTATTACTTTATCCGTTTCAGCTTCAGTCTTAAGTTCAATATCATCTTCCCTATATTTAAATAATGAAGCATCAAAACATGGTTTTTCAAATTTGGCTGTTACGCTCCAATATTCTTCTTTAACAAATGCTTCAATTTCTCTTTCTCTATCTACAATAAGTTTTAACGCTACACTTTGAACACGCCCTGCACTCTTAGCCCCTATTTTCGCTTGTAATAATTTACTTAGTCTAAATCCAATAATTCTATCTAATATTCTTCTCGTTTCTTGACTCTTTACTAAATTATCATCAATAACAGTAGGCTTTTGAATAGCATCAATTACTTTATCCTTAGTGATTTCATGAAATAAAACTCTACTATATTTTTTGTCTTTAATACCTAAAGCATCTTTTAAATGCCAACTAATAGCTTCTCCCTCACGATCTGGGTCTGTTGCAAGATAGACATAATCTGCATCTTTTACATCTTTTTTTAGTTCTTTTATTAAATTTGCTTTCCCCTTAACTGGAACATAGTCAGGTTTAAAGTCATGTTCAACATCTACACCTAAGCCATATTTACCTTTAGTAGATAAATCTCTTATATGTCCTTTGCTAGATACAACTTTATAATCTTTCCCTAAATATTTTTCTATTGTTTTACTTTTACTAGGGCTTTCCACAATAACTAAATTCTTAGTCACAAAATCACTCCTCACTTATACATTTATACAAGTTATGCTATCGTTTGTCAAATATTTCTCTATATTTATTATAATTAACAAAATAACTATATTCTAAACTTTTTTATTATTAAGTATATCTTGTGCCGCAATTAAACCCGTTGCTGCTGCTGCAACTATATTCCCTGACTTTCCTGCGCCATCTCCAATAAAATAAATGTTTTCATCATCTATTTTCATCTGATTATTAGTTTTTATCTCATTACTAAAAAATTTTATCTCTGGTCCATACAATAATGTTTCTCCATTATTAACTCCTGGCATTATTTTATCTAATACTTCTAAACCTTCTAATATGTTTGTAATTATTCTATGTGGTAACACAAGAGCTAAATCTCCTGCTACATAATCTTTTAAAGTAGGTTCTATAAAGCCTTTACTAATTCTACGTTCGGTTGATCTTCTTCCAATTTTTAAATCTTTCAAAGTTTGTAAAATTGGTTTCCCACCACCTAAGGTATTAGCAATTCTTGCAATACTTTCGCCATACTCTCTTGTATTGGTCGCTGGTTCAGTTAAATTTATTCTAGATATAAAAGCAAAATTAGAATTGTTACTCTTTACATCCTTTAAAGCATGTCCATTCACACAAATATATCCATAATAATTTTCTTTAGCTACAAATCCCTGAGGATTAGTACAAAAAGTTCTTATTTGATCATCATAAGTCTTAGTTTTTATAAAAATAGTAGGATCATATATTATATTAGTGAGTTCTTGCAATATTTCTTTTCTAACCTCCACACGAACACCGATTTCAATACTTTGAGAGGTATAAGGTATATTAAGTTTCTCAGCAAGTTCTTGCACCCATTTAGCTCCTGTTCTACCAGGTGCTACTATTACTTGTTCTGCTTTAATTACATTTTCCTTCTGTTTATCATTATATATAACATCATAGTAGCCTTTCTTTTTTCGTATATCTATACACCGACATTGTTCAAATACATCCACTTTTTGATTTTTTAGATATTCTGTAAAATCACAAATATATTGTGGTAATTTATCACTCCCCAAATGTTTTTGTTTTATGATTAAAAGATTTGCTCCACATTTTGCTATCTTTTCTTTCATTCTTAAAGCTTCTTCCATATTAGTCGGATAAACATCACTATCCATCCCAAATTTATTAAATATTTGTTCCGTATAATCAATTATTTTATCTGCTTCGCTAATAGCTAGATACTTATACAAATCACTTTTTCCAAGCCTAGGAATAAAATTCAATTTACCATCAGAAAATGTTCCTGCTCCCCCATATCCGGATAAAATATGGCATGGATTACAATTAGCACATTTAAGCCCTTTTTTCATAGAGCAAATTCTCTTATCCGCATATCTGCCCTCATCCATAATAGCAACTTTTAATTTGCTCATCTTAGTCACTAGTTCATATGCAGCAAACAGTCCCGCTGGTCCTGCCCCTACTATTACGACATCATACATTTTTATCACTCCCTGCACTAAGTATATAATCATGTACTGGCCCATATGACTTTCTATGTTCTTTTATAATTCCATATTTTTGTATTGCTTCCAAATGTTTTTTAGTAGGATATCCCTTATTATTTTTGAAATCATACATTGGATATTTTAAGTCTAATTCATATAACATCCTATCCCTCGTAACTTTAGCTATTACTGAGGCTGCTGATATAGTAATGCTTTTTAAATCACCTTTGATAATAGAAGTAGTCGGAATATTAATATCAAGTGGCATAGCATCTATTAACACATGTTCTGGTTTTATCTTGCAATTATTTATAGCTTCCTTCATCGCTATTTTTGTAGCTTCATAAATATTTACTTCATCTATCACATCTGCTTCCACAATTCCAATACCAATAGCTAGTGCTTGCTTTTTTATTTCATCAAAATAAAAATCTCGTTTCTTTTCCGTTAATTTTTTAGAATCTGTTAACCCTTCTAAATTAAACTTTTCAGGCAAAATAACACACGCCGTCACAACAGGCCCTACCAGTGGGCCTCTACCTACTTCATCTACACCAGCTATTAGTCTTATTCCCTTTTCTCTTAACTGTCTCTCATATTTATAATTATCTATTACTTCTTTTTCTTTTGTCATATATCTTAAATAAGTATTTACTTATTCCTCCTCTATAATTATCATAAATTTTTAAGCCCTTGGCAAGAAAAATTAAGATAAAATATTTTTATTTTAGCCTATCAAAAGTAATATTACCCAAATAACCATTTTTTAAATCTCTAATTATTATATTCGATACCTTAGTATAATCACATCTTCCACCTTTTTTTAAGGCACCTCTTTTACTGCCGATAGTGTCATAAATTTCTGTAAAATCTTCTTCAAGATTTTCTATCCCATATCTTTCCTTTAATTTTTCAGGATAAAGTTCATACAATTTTTTTAGAATAAATATGGCCAACTCATCTATATTTACTATCTCTTCTTTAATTGAAGAAAAACTTGCCAAAATATGTGCCCCTTCCTGATTATCTAATTTGGGCCACAATATACCTGGAGTATCTAGTAATTCAATCTCCTTGTTTATTCTAATCCAAGTAAGATTTTTAGTAAATCCTGGTGTATTAGCAACACCCGCCTTATTTCTACCAACCAATTTATTTATTAATGTACTTTTGCCTACATTAGGAACTCCCACTATCAAAACTCTAGCAGACCTAGCTTTAAGGCCTTTTTGTCTCCTTTTATTATTTTCCTTTTCCATCATATCCTGCGTAACTTTGATTAATGATGAGATATTTTTCCCATTAATTAAATCAACTGCCACAACTTTATAGCCTGATTTCTCATACATTTTCATTATTTTATCTGTTTCTACTTTATCACATATATCATATTTTGAAACAACCAATATACGGGGCTTGTCATTTACTAAATCGTCAATGTCTACAATTTTTGAAGAAATAGGCATTCTTGCATCTACCACCTCATAGACTATATCTATCAAATTTAAAACTTCTTTTATTTCCTTCTTAGTTTTGGCCATATGTCCAGGATACCAGTTGATTACACTTTTATGCAACCCCCTTTGTGATTCATTATTGTTCATAAAATTTCTCCTTTCAAATTTGAATAT
>CANRBB010000012.1 GCA_947628745.1 uncultured Bacilli bacterium
TATTGTAAATGATTTGCTTATAAATAAATTCTAAAACTAATTGCACAACAATTGTGCACTTCATTTTTTAAATTACACACCTAAAATAATTATATAATAAAGTTAAAATAATAACAAATAATACTACTTTTATGATATACTTAATCTTATGAAGGGAATGATTATATGCAAATATTTGGAAAGAAGAAAAAAACGGATACTATTGACTATGAATTGATTAATGAATATGCATCTAGTGGTAACAAAGTAAATCATTTACTGCAAATACTTATAATCTTAGGGATTATTATTATAGGTTTAGTTTTAGTTCAAAAAATACATTTATTAAAATTTATACTTGAGTTTTTAGCTGTAATTAGTCCTATCTTTTTTGGTATCATATTAGCTTGGCTCCTAGTTCCACTTACGGATAAACTTGATAGAAAAATGCCTCGCATTTTGGCTTGCCTAATCGTTTATATTTTATTGATTGGTGCTTTAACACTTATTATTATGTATACTATTCCACCACTTGTCGACCAAGTTAAAGAATTATCTAAAAGTGTACCAACTATGATAGATGAGTTACAAGAATTTATCAATGATACCACAGAAAATTTACGTGTTGCCAATAATCCTACTTTTAAATCTATTAAGAAAAACTTTTTTAATAGTCTAGAAAAAATAGATAGTGGTAGTGTCGCAACCATGGTAATAGGAGGAACCAAATCAGTAGTAAATATTGTTATGAATACTTTCTTAGGCCTTATGATTGGATTTTATCTATTACTTGACTATCATAAAATATCTAAAGCTATGATGAAATATATCCCTTTGAAATATCACAAAGACACAAAAGAGTTAATTAAACGAATCAATAGTTCACTAAGGGGTTATGTTCAAGGTGTTCTTCTAGTCATGCTTTTAGTATTCATTAGCCAAACTATTGGTCTAAGTCTTGCTGGACATAAAGCACCACTCCTATTTGCCATAATCTGTGCCATCACTGACGTTATTCCATACTTTGGCCCTTGGCTTGGAGGAATCCCCGCCGTTATTGTTGGTTTCCTAATTTCTCCTTTAACTGGTATTTTGACTCTCGTCAGTATCATTATTGTCCAAGTACTAGAAGGAAATATCTATCAACCTCTAATCATGGGACACGCCATGAAATTACACCCCGTCACAATCATCATTGCTCTCTTGATTTTTGGCCATTTCTTTGGTATTATAGGTATGATTGTAGCAACACCAGTTACTGCAACCTTAAAAGTATTATTTGAATTTATCGATGAAAAGATGGAATTTATGAATAAAATTGAAAATGCATAATTTAAGACGTTGAAGAAGAAAAGTATGAAGCTGAAGTATTTAAAGAGAGTCTAGGCTTGGTGAAACTAGATAATACTTTCTTCAGAAAGCTACTTTGGAGTTAATCGGGTAAACCGTTATCAAAATTAAGACCAACCTTAGGATGGTACCGGGCATAGATTGCCCTCCTAGATTAGGTCTTTTCTTTGTATTAAGGAGGACAAAAAATGAATCGTGTAATAGCTATTGTTGGAATGAGTGGTAGTGGTAAAAGCGTTGCCAGCGACTACATTGAGAAAAGGGGATATGATAAAGTTTACTTCGGAGGTGTAACCATGAAAAAGTTACAAGAAGAAAACTTAGAAGTAACTCCCAACAACGAAAAAATCATGCGTGAAAAGTTAAGGCAAGAATATGGCATGGGAGCCATTGCCTTACTACTTTTGCCCGAAATAGAGGAAAAACTAAAAACTAATAATGTAGTTCTGGATGGACTTTACTCATGGGATGAGTATAAAATATTAAAGAAACGTTTTCCTAAAGAATTAACTTTAATTGCCATTATTGATGATAAAGCCATACGTTACGAGAGGCTTACCGAAAGAACTATTAGACCTCTTACCAATAAAGAGGCTGAAGAAAGAGACATAGCTGAAATAGAAAATCTTGCCAAAGGCGGACCTATTGCTTTTGCTGATTATTTCATACTTAATAACTACACTATCGAAGAGTATGGAAACAATCTTAATGAAATACTAAACATTATTGAAGGGAAGAATATATAATATGAAATACATGACACATAACGAAATCAGAAAAATGTGGTTTGACTTTTTTGAGAGTAAAGGCCATAAAATAATAGAAAGTGCTTCTTTAATTCCTGTAAACGATAATAGCCTTCTTTGGATTAATGCAGGGGTATCACCTCTAAAAAAATATTTTGACGGAACTGAAGTGCCCGAAAATAAACGCCTAGTTAATATTCAGAAATGCATTAGAACCAATGATATAGAAAACGTTGGTATCACTAAAAGACATCAAACTTTCTTTGAAATGATGGGTAATTTTTCGATAGGTGACTATTTTAAGGAAGAAGCTATTGACTTTGCTTTTGAATTATTAACCAGCAAAAATTGGTTTAACATACCTAAAGAAAAATTATATATCACCGTTTATACTCATGATTCGCAAACTTACAATAAATGGAATTTGCTTGGTATAAGTCATGATCATTTGATTAAGTTAGATGAAAATTTTTGGGAAATAGGAGCAGGGCCATGTGGACCAGATAGTGAGATTTTTTATGACAGAGGAGAAAAATATGACCCAGACCATACGGCTTTAGAAAAGTTTAAACGTGATGAAGAGCAAGAACGCTACATTGAGATATGGAATAACGTCTTTAGCCAATATAATCAAGAACCTGGCAAAACAAGAGAAGAATATAAAGAGTTACCTCATAAAAATATTGATACTGGTGCAGGGCTTGAACGTTGGTGCCTTATTTTTCAAGATAAAGATTCAAACTTTGAAACAGATCTATTTGAAAACATTATTCAAACCATCTGCAATTTAACTGGCATTACTTATAATGGACAAACACCTATTAAGATTATAGCCGACCACGCTAGAACACTTACCTTTGCTTTAAGTGATGGTGCTTTCTTTGAAAATACTGGACGAGGATATGTTTTACGTCGCCTTTTAAGACGAAGCGAAAGACTAGGACGCAAGTTAGGCTTAACTGAACCATTCATGTATAAATTAGTCTCATCCGTTGTGGAAACCATGAAAGAGGCTTATCCTTATTTACTTGAGGAAAAAGGAAAAGTTGAAGTGCTTATTCTAGACGAAGAAAAATTGTTCTTAAAAACTCTTTCCGAGGGAGAAAGAATTTTAAACGATTTAATTAAAAACTCAACTGATGGTACGATTAGTGGCAGTGACGCTTTCAAATTATATGATACTTACGGTTTCCCATTTGAGTTAACCGAAGAATACTTACATGAACATGGCTACACAACGAGTAAAGAAGAATTCGAAAAATATATGAACAGCCAAAAAGAATTAGCTAAAAAAGCAGCTAAAACAAAAGCAAGTATGGCAAGTCAAAAGAAAGTGCTTCTAGATTTTACTGAAGAATCTACTTTTGTTTATGGTATTTATCGTTTAAAAACCAATGTTCTAGCCATTTTCACAAAAGATACAACAGTTAAAAAGCTAGATAGAGATTGCTACATCGCTTTAAAAAGAACCTGCTGTTATGCAGAATCAGGTGGACAAGTAAGTGATACAGGTATGATTATTGGTAAAAACTTTAAAGCCCGCGTCTTAGATGTATTTAAGGCTCCTAATGGACAACACATTCACAAAGTAAAATTGTTAGATGGTATTATCGAAGAAGATGCCGAATGTGAAGTCGTACTTGACCGCGAAAGACGTAAAAACATTGAAGAAAACCATAGTAGTGTTCATCTTTTGCATTATGCATTAAGAACCATTCTCGAGGGTGATGTTCATCAAGCAGGAAGTTACGTCGATGATAAGAGATTGCGCTTAGATTTTACATATTCCAAAAAACTTACTGCCGATAAAGTTATTGAAGTAGAAAAACTTGTCAATAAGTTAATTGCCGAAAAATCTATTGTTTCAACAGAAATAATGCCCCTAGACAAAGCAAAAAAACTGGGTGCTATGGCTTTATTCAGTGAAAAATATTCTTCCATTGTACGTGTTGTAAAAATGGGTAAATCTATTGAGTTATGTGGAGGTACACATACTAATAATACTGCCAACATCAAAAAATTTGCCATTTTCTCATATGAATCTAAAGGTAGTAATACCTATCGAATTGAAGCCTGTACTGATACTGCTATCGACAAAACTTTATATAGCATAATTGAGCCATATAATAATGAAACTATCAAATTACTTATGAAAGCTAAAAATATTTTAGAAGAAACAAAGAAAGAGGGAATAACTCTAAGCTTTGATATTAATATTGAGCAAATTAAAACGGATAGCTATGAGGATATTGTTTACCATCAAAATCAATTATCATATGTCCAAAGTGAAGTAAAAGCTCTAGAAAGCGCCTATCTAAAAGCTAAAGAAAAGAAAATCTTAAATAACTTAGACGAATATCGTCAAAATATTAAAACATACAATAAAATACAAGGCTTAATTATGGAAGTAGATAACATGGATAATGCCCTTATTAAGACAATTGCTGATACATTAGTTAACGAAATAACTCCTGGTTGTGTTTTCTTCATTAACAAAAGAAATGATGGTAGTCTAAACTTTATTTGTCGCAGTAATTGCCATGTTAACGCTGGACTTGTCGTAAAAGATGCCTCAATTAGTTCTAATGGTAACGGAGGAGGAAGTGCTACCTTTGCTCAAGGTGGAGGTAAAACGCAAAGTAAGCTGGATGCCATAAAAGAGCATTTAGAGAAAGTATTTAATGATGAGCAATAATTATTTATTAGTCTATGATGATTTATATTCACTAACCGAAAAGATTAAAGAATTAACTCAAAAAGAGTTTTCCACGGCTGAATTTACAACTTATGACCTAGAAGAAAAGCCCTTAGAAAGCGCTTTAGAAAATTTAGATACATACTCACTCCTAGGGAATAAAAAAGTCATCCACATAAAAAATATCGCAGAATTAAAGGATGATGATAATACTGCTCACCTTTTAAAATATTTGGATAACCCCAGCCCTGACAACTTGCTCATTTTATCAACACCTAAGTTAAATCTTACTAAAAAGATAAATAAAACTATTAAAAATAAAACCACTTACATTAAATTGGAAAGTGATTTAAATAGTACTATAAAAAGTCTTTTAAAAGGGTATTCTTTAGAGACAGGAGTTATTACACAAATAATTGACTATTCCAACAGCAATATAGACATTATTACTCAAGAATGTAACAAATTAAAAGAATATAAATATGATACAAAAGATATAAGTAAAAAAGATGTGCAAGCTATTGTGCTTAAAAGACTAAAAGATTCTAGCCAACTAGTCTTTGATTTAGTACGTGAGATTATTTGCGAAAACAAAGTCAAAGCTCTTAAAATCTACAATGAACTAGAAGACTACAATGTAGATGATATTGCTCTTATTGGCCTACTAGAAAGTGAACTGCGCATTATGAATCAAGTATGGTGTTTAAAAAATAAAAATATGACTAATAAACAAATTAGTGAAACATTAAATAAACACCCTTACCGTATTCAAAAAATAGCAGAATTATTTTCTTACACTACTATTGAAGAAGTTTCACAGCTAATTCAAAATTTATGTGATATTGACTATAAAATTAAATCAGGTCAAATTAGTAATGAACTAGCTATCTTTATTTATATTATTAATCTAAAAGGAAAATAATGATTTAATTATTTTCCTTTAATTTATTTAAATTCTCATAAGTCTTTTTAAAGTTTACCTCATAACCAATATCTTTAGGAGCATAATACTTTTTATTTTTAATTGCATCAGGTAAGTATTGTTGCTTTACATAACTGCCTTTATAATCGTGGGGATATTTATAAAGAGGGGAGTCTGTTTTAATATGGGCTGGTATTGATCCTACATTCCCTTTATATATATCATCCAAAGCTTTATCCAAGGCCACATGAGCGGTGTTACTTTTAGGAGAAAGGGCCATTTCCACTACAATAGTTCCTAGAACAATTCTAGCTTCTGGCAACCCTAATCTTAAACAAGCATTAATCGCGGCGTCTACTCTTGGACCAATAGCTGGGTTAGCAAGACCAATATCTTCATAAGCAATGACACTCATTCTTCGATAAATAGAATCTAAGTCACCCTCCGCAATTAATCTAGCCAGATAATGTAAAGCAGCATCAACATCACTACCCCTAATTGATTTCTGAAAACCACTTAACACGTCATAATGTCCATCTCCATTTTTATCAGAAAAGAAAACCGGCTTATTATTGATAGTTTTTATCTTCTCAACCGTTATAACTTTATCAAACGTAGCATAATAACATACTTCTAATAAATTATAAGCAAATCGTAAGTCATTACCAGCTACCTTTGCAATATAATTAATACCCTCATCTGTTATTTTTATACCACTTAAATCAGGATGTTGCACTGCTTTATGAAGCCCTTCTACAATATCTTCTGTTGAAAGTTCTTGAAGCTCAAAAAGTTGGCACCTACTTCTAATGGCAGGATTAATAGCATGGTAAGGGTTCGAAGTAGTCATTCCAATTAACGTAATCAAACCACTTTCTAGTTGTGGCAACAGTACATCTTGCTTGTCTTTATTAAGTCTATGAATTTCATCCATTATTAAAATAAGCCCATCATACATCTTAGCTTCTTCTATAACAATATCTAAATCTTTTTTAGTATTGATTGTAGCGTTTAAAAAACGATACTTAATACCTAGCTCATTAACTATGGCGCATGCTATGCTAGTTTTTCCAATACCAGGTTTACCGTACAAAATCATCGAAAATATTTTTTTATTCTTCACGAGATTAGAAAGAACTTTATCTTCACCAAGCAAATGTTTTTGCCCAATGACTTCACTTAAAGTTTTAGGGGCCATTTTTAGAGCCAATGGTTTATCCATAACTATCACCTGTCTATATTGTACCAAAAAAAAGCAATATTGTAAAAATACTCATAATTTTATATAATAATATTGGTGATTGAAATGGAGTTTCAAGAGTCAATAGATGAATTTCTAAATTACTGTTTAATAGATAAAGGCTTGTCCAAGAATACCTATTTATCTTATAAAAATGATTTAGAAAAGTATAAAAATTACTTGAATAAACAAAATATTAATCAAATATACGATATTAAAACTAGTGATATAATATCATATATAGAATACATTCAAAAAAAAGAACATGACGAAATATCATCAGTTGCTAGAAAGCTAACATCCATAAAAAATTACCATGCTTTTCTAAAAAAAGAAAACATAATTGACAAGAATGTTGCTGTAGGGATAAAAAGACCTAAGCTTAGAAAAAGTATCGTTAAAACATTATCCACGGACGACATTGATAAATTACTAGATATTAAGTTAAATACACCATTTGACTACCGTAATAAGGCTATGCTAGAATTAGTTTATGGAACAGGTTTAAGAGTGTCAGAATTGGTAAGCCTTACCCTAAATAATTTAGACTTTACCAATTGCATTATTCGTATCATTGGTAAAGGCAATAAAGAAAGAATAATACCATTAGGTGAGTATTCTATGTATTATTTAAGCCAGTATCTTAGCATTCGAAATCAACTTCTCAAAAAAGACCATTGTGAAGCTATTTTCTTAAACAATCATGGACAAGCTATCACAAGGCAAGGATTTTTTAAGATCTTGAAAAATCTGCTTAGAGAAAAAGGTTTAAATGAAGATGCCTCTCCTCATACCTTAAGACACAGTTTCGCTACTCATCTTTTAAATGGAGGCGCAGACTTAAGAAGTATTCAAGAAATGTTAGGGCATTCTGATATCTCTACTACCAAAATATACACACACGTAAGCGATAATAAAGTAACAAACGATTATAATGAATATCATCCACGTGAAAAGAAAGATAAAGGTGATTAAATTGAAATTTAAAAGAATATTTCTCATGATTTTAGATTCATTAGGAGTAGGGGAGGCAGATGATGCTTCCCAGTACAAATCCAAAGGGGCTAATACATTAGGGCATATCAAAGATCAAACTGATTTATTTATTCCTAATCTTGGAAAGATAGGCTTACTTAATACTATAAATATGAATGAAGCCAAAGAAGTAGATGCCTATTATACCATTGCAAAACCAACCAATATTGGTAAAGATAGTTTAAACGGGCATTATGAAATGATGGGTATAATTTCATCAACCGTTTTTAAAACCTTTAATGAGGGCTTTCCTAACGAAATATTAGACGCTATTGAAAACGTTACGGGTCGCAAAGTTATTGGTAATAAGCCCTGCAGCAACTCACTTGATATTGTTAACGAATTAGGCGAATTAGAATTAAATTATGGCTCACTAATTGTCTACACTTCTGCCGATTCTGACTTACAAGTAGCTGCCCACGAAGACGCTATACCAGTATCAAAATTATATGAATACTGTGAGAAGATTCGTGAAATTACTCTAAAGCATGAAGAATGGATGGTAGCTAGGGTAATAGCTAGGCCCTTCACTGGCAAACCAGGTCATTTTAAATTAAGTAATGCTGGTAGACGTGATTACAGTATTAAACCACCTAAATCAACTATTTTGGATGAATTAAATGAGAATAAATATAATGTTATTGGAATAGGGAAGGTAAATGATATTTTTGATAAAAAAGGTATTAACAAAACTATAAAGGTATCAGACAATATCGAAGCCATTAATAAGTTATCAGATATTATGGAAAAGAAATTCACCGGCCTTTGTATGGTTAATTTGAATGATTTTGATAGCAATTTTGGTCATAATAGGGATGTAGTAGGGTACCAAAAAGCTCTAGAAGAACTAGATGTAGAAATACCTATTATCCTAAATAAGTTAGAGATGGATGATCTTTTAATTATAACTTCCGATCATGGCAACGACCCTACTTTCGCAGGTAACGACCATACTAGAGAGAATGTTCCAGTTATCTTTTATTCAAGAAGTTTCCTCTCACCTAAGAGGCTTCCTATTCTTGAATCCCTTGGAGCCATAGGCGCTACTATTGCCGATAATTTTAACCTTGGTAAAACTGAAATAGGTATCAGCATCTTGGATGAATTAGATTAAATAAAGTAGGGGAGCTATCCCCTTTTTTGCATGGATAACTACCCTATTCCACTTTACTTTTTTTCGTATATGTCGTATATGTATAATAAGTATATTATTTATCATAATTATCTCAGAGCAACTAAATATATCTCATTCGTTTAGGTTAACAAAATGCATTCTAATCAATCGAGAGTAAAATAAGTGGATAGTTATTAACCCCAATTTGACATATTTAAGATTAAAACTATTATTAATTAGCTTATCATTATAAATAATGGTATTAATGGTATTATATGTAATTAAATGAAATGTATTGATAATTAAAGATTAATAAATAAGATTATAAATGAAATGATATTTAAAATTAATTATAGCAATTTAGAATAAAAATTAATTAATAATTATATCAATACTTATGAATTATTTTACTATAAATAAAAGAGTAAGTAGTAGATAACATATTTATTTAATAAACTTAATACCATATTAAATATTATCTTTAATCTTATAAAATATCGCTGATAGCTAACTTCCTATAATTGATATTATGTTAACTTCTATAAAATATAAAATAAAAAGAAATAATAAACATACTTCTTTTATACTTTACGAGATTCAATTTCAGCAATCTTTTCTAGTACCTCTTTGGCATTATTTTTATTGATTTCTGTATATCCTAGTTCTCTTAAGGCTTGAATTTTTGCTGTATTTAGTTCTTGAGTCCTGCTTAATTTTTCTTCCTTTTTTTGTTCAATATATTCCACAAATCTATTGTGTGATTCACTTATTTTAGTTTTTGAAGCTCCACCATTATTATATAAAGTCATTGCTGAAAACATAATGCTTTCAAAAATAAACTGTTTTTCCTTATTAAATACAAATTCAGTAGGACTTGTAAAACCAAATGTTTTAGACATATAAGCTAATATATATTTAAGTTCCTCTGCTGTATCCATAGACTGCAAAAACTTATGTAAGTACACTAAACTATAATATGTATCCTTAGTTTTATCCTCAGTAAGTTTTTCCTTAAGTAAATTAAATATTTCAGTTAGTATTTCTTGCTCTTTCTTACTAAAGCCCTTTAAATCAGGCGATATTTCGTGTGTTGATGTTTCTTTAACGCTTTCATCTAACCTACTCTCTACTGCTATTATATAATCACCGTTAACTTTAATATTTTTAAATTCAGTATTTTCTTTAATATTTAGGAGTGTTAATAATTTCATTGACTTTTCTTTTGGCCAATCTTCAATGCTATCTAAGCCAAGATAATTATAAAGCATTTGTCTTGAAACTCCTAAATATTTTGCTAATCTAACTTTAGATATTCCTAGTTCATTTATTAATCTGTTCAAATCTTGCATGATTCATATCCTCCTAAAATAATTTTATCAGTTTCATATAAATAGTCAAGTGTAAATTTACACTTTTTTAATTTTGTATTTACGATTTAGCTTGACTAATTTTATCTAAAGTAAATACCAAAGTTTTTCGCCATTCTTGCGTACTTCTTTCACAATACCACCACCAATACAAATATCATCAACATATAGCACACAAGCTTGTCCTGGCGTAACGCTTTTAATATTATTATATGATACCAATAAATTACCATTATCCAAGTATTTGATTAAAACCTCATTATCAGGTTGCCTATATCTAAATTTAGCTAAAGCCTTATCAGGCCTAATTTCACAATTAAAATTAACATCTTCTAAAATGCAACTATCTGAGAATAAATATTCGTTATTTTCACCCTCACAAACATATAAAATATTTTTCTTTAAATCTTTTCCAACTACGAATAATTTATCTTTAGTACCACCTATTTCAAGTCCCCTTCTCTGCCCTATTGTGTAATACATTAAACCAATATGTTTACCAAGCACCTGATTGGAAGTTATATCAACAATATCTCCCTCTTGACATGGTAAATAATTTTTTAAAAAGTTTTTAAAGTTTCTTTCTCCAATAAAGCATATTCCCGTTGAATCTTTTTTGGTAGCCGTCTTTAGACCATGTTCTAAGGCAATACGTCTTACTTCACTCTTATCGATATCTCCTAATGGAAAAATAACATTTTCAAGTTGTTCCTGAGATAAAAATGATAGAAAATAAGTTTGATCTTTGTTCACATCGTGACTTCTCTTTAAATAACCATCCTCTATTTTAGCATAGTGGCCTGTCGCAATATACTTTGCACCAAGCTTTTTAGCTTCTCGCACAAAGTAATCAAACTTAATATATTTATTACACATAATATCAGGGTTAGGCGTTCTTCCTTTTTTTAATTCATCTAGGAAATATTCAAAAACATTATCCCAGTATTCCTTTACAAAATCTATTCTATGTAATTTAATACCTATTTGGTTACACACCGCTAAGGCATCATTATAATCTTGCTCTTGCGGACAAATATCATTATTTAAATTAGGATTACCTAAATAATCATTATTAATAGAGCTATCCCAATTTCTCATAAAAAGTCCTATCACATTATATCCTTGTTCTTTAAGTAAAATGGCACTGACACTAGAGTCAACTCCACCACTCATACCCACAACAACAGTTTCACCGCTCATGTAAATCACCAAGACTATTATAAACTAGAATATACTTTTTGTAAAAAGTTTTAATACATTAGGCACTAAAAATACTTCAATTAATGAACTTATTATTAATAAAATAAGAGAAATAATTAAAACTTTTAAATATTTTTTCATAAGTCTTTTTAAACTGACATCCACACCCTTAAACAAATACTTATATAAATAAATGGAAAAGTTGATTGCAAAAAAGCCTAAAATAAAATAAATAATCATATTAAAAATACTAGGTAACAAGTATATAAGCCCTACATATATTCCTTTAATTTTAAAAGTATAAATAATCGATGATATAGAAAATCCTAATGTAAATGACTTAACAATAAGAAAAATAATTTCAAAAATACTTCCAAATAAAGAAACCCCTAAAAACCACATGATAATAGTTAATATCACATTACTTTTTAATGTCATAATCAATTCTTTTTGATAATTATATGTCTTACTACTCAAACTCTTAATATATTCAAAAACCGTATTTTTAACTAATAGTTTACTAGCTTTATCTACTACTGCTAAATATAAAATTCCTACAATAAGACTTATTACCATTAATACTAAAAGTAAGACAAATATTTTCCTTTTTCTTACCCCTTTATACTTATTTTTATAGTCCATAGTATATTTCTTTAATTTTAGTTTATGCATTTCTATCACCACTAAATTATATGCATAATATACTGTTCTACTATCTTTTTCATTTTACTTTTTTATACAATTATTTTATAATGATAAAGAGGTGAATCACAGTGAATAAAAAAACTATTCAAATAATATCAATAGTTACTGTTTTAATTATGGTTATTGGTCTCTTCGGCTTTTTAGTCTTTTATTTCATATAAAACTATTCTAACAAAGAATAGTTTTTAACTTCTTCATTTTTAAGAAAAAATTGTAATTGCGTATCAGTTATAGTTGCTAAAAGAACATCATCAGGTTTTGTTAGATTGTTCTTTTTCATTTTCTCTATTAATTGTTTTTTAGTAATTTTACTTTTCTTAATGGCTTCTTCCATATATTCTCCATTTACAATGACATTGGCTGATAAATAAGATTTACTAGTTTTAACTTTTAAATCTTTATTAGTTGGATTTTTATATTCGGCTTTTGGTAAAAAACTAATAGTACCATTAGCTTCCATAATAGCATAACTAATTTCACTGATATCGAAATAATCTTTAATTCTAGCTTCTTCCAACAAATCATTTATATCAATATTAACTTTTTTGAGCCCTTTATCAATTATCTTTCCATCATCAATTAGTACAGTGGGTGTACCAATAATAAATCTTCTTATTCTTATATTTCTATTTACTATTTTAGCCACCAATAATGATAATAAACCAAAAGTCATAATAGCAATCATTCCATTTATATACTGTACTTCGGTATTTAAAGTCATCTCCGCTGTAAAGTTACCTATTGAAATACCAATTACATAATCAAATAAACTAAACTGAGATACCTGCTTTTTACCCATTAATTTTGTTATAAAAAATAAAAATATTACTGAACCCAAACATCTAGGTATCACACACAATCCTTCTACAATATCTATCTTCATATTCTCACCAATATTATTATTAGCAGAAAATGAAAAAAGATACTACCAGTTAACATCTCTATTTTAAGGTTCTAAAAACCTACATTTTTGACATAATGTTTCATATTTCTTCTTATTTTTAAAACCATCCAACATATGTTGCCATCTCCTACTTTTAATTAATTCTGCCATATCTTCTTGTAATATGTTTCCTAGCTTAATTATTCCTTTAGCATCCAAACAACACGGTACTACTGTTCCATCTACTAATATTGCAAAATGATCTCTTAATGCATAACATTTACCCTTATCTACTGTAAATGAATTATTAAGATCTGGCCATCTAAATTCAGAAGCTATATTTATAAAAATATGATTATTGATTCTTATATTTCTCTTCTCTTTCAACTCTTTCTCTCCTATTTTAGTGTTATATCTTTTATTAATTATATTTAACATTTCAATCATATACTTACTTTTAACCCAAAATCTTAACGAAAAATAAGTATTTTCCATCATATCCATCCTATCAAGTATATTATTCATATAATTAGTTATACTAATATTATAACGCGCATCAAAACTATGCAAAGATACGTTGATTTGTCTTACTTCTTTATTTTTTAATCTATTTATTAAATAACCATTAGTCGTAATATTAACTTGATAATGATACTTACGTGCTAAATCAATAAACTCATTTATATTAGGATGTAACAACGGTTCACCAAGGACGTGAAAATATAGATATTCAGTATAATTTTGTAATTTTTTTAAAATTACTTCAAACTCTTCTAGACTCATAAATTTATTTGGTCTAACATTCTTTATACAAAACTGGCAATCTAAATTACAGTTATTCGTAATTTCTACATACACCTTTTTCACGGTCATCACCCAAAATTATTATATCAATTTTTACCAATTAATAACATATCTATATTTTTACTTGTTAATACTAAGTAAAATTTAAAAATTTATCATCAGGTAATTATTGCTACTGTATTTTTTAGTTTAATGAGCATATTAATAATGTAGTTTGATTTAGGAGATGATTTTATGAAATTAAAAAACAAACTACTAATCATTATCTGGACTTTTCTTGTTTTTATTGTACCCATAAATTCGTATGCTTATTCGGAATATATTATACCAGGAGGCGAAAATGTTGGAATTGAAGTGAATTCTGATGGAGTCTTGGTAGTTGGCTTTTATAAAGTAAATGATGAGTTTATAGCTAAAGATAAAGGTTTTATGGTAGGCGATAAAATAATTAAAGTAAATGACAAGGATATAACGACCATTGATGATATGGTAGCGCTTATTAATGACTCTAAAACAAATGATATTGTATATACCATTAAACGTGGTAATAAGGAAAAGAATATCACACTGCCAAAAACAAGTGATAAAAGCGGAGTATATAAGACAGGTATGTATGTTAAAGATAGCATCATTGGAATTGGAACCTTAACTTTTATTGACCCTGCTACTAAGAAATTTGGAGCCTTAGGTCACGAAATATTGGAGAAAACAACGACCAGTAAATTTGAAATAAAAGATGGTAAAATTTTTAAATCTGAAGTTACAGGTGTAGAGCGCAGTGAAAATGGTAGTGCTGGAGAAAAAAATGCAAACTATAACAAAGAGGAAATCTATGGTAATATTTCTGAAAATACTTCCTCTGGAATCTTTGGTAATTATACCTATGATCTACCCAACACTGACAAGCTAAAAGTCGCAACAAGAGATGAAGTAAAGACAGGAGAAGCAACTATTAGAACAGTAGTCAGTAATAATGAAGTGAAAGAATATAAAATAAATATTCTAAAAATTGACGATAAATCAACTATTAAAAATATTTTATTTGAAATTACTGATGAAGAATTACTTCAAAAAACAGGTGGTGTCATCCAAGGCATGAGTGGTTCACCTATTATTCAAAATAACAAAATCGTAGGTGCTGTAACCCATGTTATTGTTAATGATACCAAACGTGGTTATGGAATATTTATAACCACTATGTTAAATGAGGCTGAGAATTAAAAGGAGCATGTCTCCTTTTTTTCAAGGCTAATAGTTCGTACAAAAATAGCTATTAAAGTTGGTAAAGCAAATATATTTGGTAGCGCATATCTAAAATAAGTATTTACAGGAGATGCTACACATACCAGTAATGTAATAAAACTAGGTGCAAAACAGATTAGATACTTATACTTTTTCTTATAAATTAAATACGCACCCATAAATAATATCATCCACGTATTAAAGCCAATATTTACAAATAGCCCCAAAATTGGTACATATCTAAACTGATTACCAATTTTAAATAGCTCATCTCTTAAATTATTTAAGTTATTATACTTATAATTAAAACCATATTTCTTTAAGATAGGACTATATTTGTAATACAAATACCATTTAACATCAAAAGGATAAAAATAGCCATATATATTATTTAAAGTAGCCTCAAAATAAACTTTGGGATGTTTGCAAAATTGTTTAAACCATATTATAAAATAATTTTTTATATCTTTAGAAGTAGCCATATAATTAAATTCATTTTTAACAGGATCAGCTTTCTCAGGATTATATCTTTGTTTTAATGTTTCATATCCTAAAACTCTATCTATTATTCTCTTCTCTTCTAACGTTACTTCATCACCATATTCCAAAACATATCTTGCTGTCTGCTGTAAAGGTATTGATAATACTTCTCTCATACTAGATGGTGTTATTTTAAAATAAGGTAAAAAAAGATTATTATATAAGAAAAAAGAAATTATTGTTCCCATAAAAACCATAATTATTTTCTTACTATCTATACATTTTATAAAAAGTAATAATGGTAAAGATAATAAGATAACATAAAATCCATTATTTCTAAACAATATAATAAGTATTATGAGTATCATTAATTTTATTATTCTAACATTATTAAGATATTTAACTTTTCGTATAATATTATATAAAAATATTATATATAATACTATTAAACAACTATATATAACATCTTTAACAGGACTCATCGCATACATTGGGAAAACTGGTACTATTGTGTATATAATTAAGCATAACAAAATATATATAATATTTAGATTTTGCGTCTTCATAAAGTATAATGTATAACTAAGCGTTGCACTTAAGATTATTATTTGCATTAAACTATACATAAATAAACCTTTATTTATATCCCCTAAAATAATGCCGAGTTTACTAAAACTTCCTAATAATAATGTATGGAAGACAGGATGATGATTAGTTATAATAGTATCTTTATCTAGTAATATTCTATAATATGAGTATTTATTATCTATTCCAAAAAATTGTAATATTTGATAACTTGGATCATTTGATAAAATAGTAGGATAGTACGCTATTATATATATTACCCATCCACTAATTATAACAATCATAGAAATAGGAAAAATATGTTTGAGAAAATAATCAATAAGTAGTTTTTTAGAATGACTTTGTTTAATTTTAATATCTTCTAAAATATCAAATATCGGTTTTAAAAGGCACCAGAATAAAAGAATACATACAATATATAAGAGGATAGTTTTATTATTTATATTTAGCTTTCCATATTCTTTAAAAGAGAAACCTATCACCATAAAAAGAGAAAACAAAGTATCTAAAATTATTATTATTTTACTCTTTCGCATCATCTAATGCCTCCCAGTACATCTAGTCTTATTATTCCCTCATTTCTCTGTAAATATTAAAAAATATAGACTATCAATCTATATTTTTATTAGTTTATTTTTTTATATAATTAGTAAGAATTAAAGATTTATGTTGCTCTTGCCTATTTTTATAGAAAAGTCTATTAGTTCTAATTTCAGACAATAATTTTTTAACTTTATCAGTTTTATTTTTAGTCTTAGTTGCCATTTCTAAGAAAATATCACCCATATCATACTTCTCTTGATAATAACAGTCTTTAGCAAACTGTAAATACAACATGGCTTTCTGTTCTTCCGTAAAGCTAGAGCCCATCATCAACTCATGTAGAGGCTTACCTTGAGATAATTCTCTAGCATATACTTCAGAACCCTCTACAAATAATTCATCTTCAGCATAATTTTTAAATTCAGCTACTTCAAATTTAACGTTTCCCTTTAATTCTGATAATGGAACATTTTCCTTTAAAGACAATAATAAATCTTCATACAAAAACTCTTTTTTAGATTCTAAATAAAGTTCTCTTGCTACTGTTAAATAATCAATTGCCACACTAACACTGCCTGTTTTAAGATATGATATACCCGTTCTCAAGTAAACAACAGGAGGCGGACTACCTGCCTCTAATAGCTTCTGATAACCTATCAAGGCGTTTTTATAATCATTTTGATTATAGAATTCATCTGCCCTATTCTTTAAATTAGCGAAGTCGAATTTATCCTTTTTATGGGGAACATATCTCATAACAATTCTTCTCTCATTTCCACTTCCAATATTAAATGATGTTAAATCATCATATTCCCATATCAGTCTATTAAGTTTATATCTAACTCTCCCACTCATAGGTTTAAGTATAACAATCCCATTTTCCATAGCGCTTTTTCTTTTCTTATCAATCAGTGCCTCATAATCTAACTCAATCATTTAATTCACCCTCATTTCCATCTGTGCTTAGAAACACTTTATATAAATTATACTCAAAAATGACATTTTTTCAAGATAAAGTACGACTGGAGAGTTATATTTGAGCTGATTTTATATCTCAAAACTATCCCATCGTTCAAATAGATGAATACCTGTACAGTGCCAATATTTAAATATAAATATATTAATAATGACAAAAAACTAAGGAATCCCTTAGCTCTTTAAAATTTTACTTGAGGTGTTTCTTTTTCATTATCACTAGCCTCAAAGAATGGTGCATCTGAAACCTTAAATGAAAACATTGCTGCTATTATATTAGATGGAAACATTTCAATTTTATTACGATATTTTAATGCTGTATCATTATAAAATTGACGGGAATAAGATATTTTTTCTTCAATATCTTTTAAACTTGTTTGCAAATCTAAAAAGTTTTGGTTAGCCTTTAAATCAGGATAAGACTCTGAGATAGCTAATAATTTACCAAGAGCCTGACTTAATTCACCATTAGCTTTTATTTCTTCTTCAGGTGTTTGAGCACTAACTGCCTTACTACGTGCGTTAATAACTGCATCTAAAGTATCTTTTTCATGTTTAGAATAACCCTTAACAGTTTCAACTAAATTAGGAACTAAATCAAAACGTTTCTTTAATTGAACTTCGATTTGTGACCATTGATCACGAACCATATTTCTCAATTGCACCAAAGCATTGTACGTTGTAACTATGAAACCACCAATCAATAAAATTACAACAACAACTATCATTATTATAACTCCACTATTCATTTTTTCCTCCTCTTTCAAATTATAACACAATAATATCTAAAAATTAATTAATTTTACCAGTCTTATGTCAAGTTATGTAAGATAGGTATACTATCGGAACCCGCCACCACCTGAGCTTGAGCTTCCTCCACCGAAAGAGCCACCACCTCCTCCACCGGATGAAAAACCACCACCGCCGGACGAATAAGCATTAGCCCTAGCATGAGCCTGACTGGCACTAATCATTCCTGAGGATGATATACTATAAATAAATGTAACCTCGTTTAACTGATATTCCGTAATTTCATTTGGATAAAGCTCTCTAAAGTCTTTAGCAACTTGTTTTGCAATTCCAAGTATTTGTGCAAACATTAAATATTCTTCCCACATATTAACTTCAATCGGGTATGCTTTACCCAAATTTGAAAAGTTTTTTAAGAATCTTTTTAGGCCTGCCAATTGTTCTGCTTCCTCTTTCATAGAAGGATCAACCGCATAAGCAGAAGTTTTAAATATCTTCAAATTAACTTTTTCTTGCATAGTTACTTTACCCTCTTCCATAAGCTTATTATTAACATGGATTAGTACATCATCAAACCAAGCAAGTATTTTTTCATAATTTTTTTTACACCACTTTTCAAACTCTTTCGTTTCCAAAACCCCATCTTCACTAGCTTTATACATCATATCATAGAGATTTTTTTCTAAATTATTACTAATACTATCTGAGCTATTAAAAATTATTGAAGTGTCTTCTTTCTTAAAGATAGTACCTTCTTCTACTTTTTTTACAGAGACTACTTTTTCCTTAATCCATTTCAAAAGAACAGCCCCTAATAAATCAGTTTTACTTTTGTTTAAATTATATGCTTCTGCTACCCAATAGGCTCTAAAAATATCTTTATTACAAGGCAAATCTCTAAAATATTCATATTTCTTACTAAGAGTTCGTCCTGCACTGCCAAAGTCATATCTTTGAACACCTACCAAAGGATTCCTATTTGTAAAAAAGCTCTTCATAATCACAAAAACAACCGACGCTAATATTGATATCATAAAACCAGCTTGCAAAATAATTATCAATGCAAAAAGCCATTTGGGAGTTTTCTTTTCTTTATAACTTTCTGCCCCGTCTTCTGCCATATCATAATAATAATTAAAATCTTTATCCAAACTATTATTTTCTATTATAAACGTATCCTTAGGAAATTTTACCAACAATGTCATATACTCAGAGCTATCAAGATCCCCATCAGAATTCATTTCAATTCTTCCATCATAGACGTAAGCAGTTCCTCCATAATTACCATAGCCCCACACATCTAATTTATCAGAGAATCTCTTATTAGCATGTACTTTTATAGAAACATTCCCTGGCTTAGAAGATAGTTTAGATGATACAAGTGTCCAATACAACATTTGATAGTCATCTGATGTCTTATATATAAAATTATTTATAGTATAATTAAGTGTATAAGTATTATGACCATAGTTACTAATTCCCCAACAAAGTTCTACTCCATCATCTACTACGTTAATACCATTCTTATATTTTTTGTCCTCAAAACTTGCACTTGTATTCCAATTATCTAAATAGTTAAACTGTGTTGAGCCATCACTCACTTTAAAATTAGTAATACTAGAATTACCCAAATTATAATATGGTTTATAACCCTCCGTACCCGTATTTAAATAGGCACTCCAAGTCTCAGTAACTAAGGCGTTACCATAATCATCAATAAAGATATCCATATTAATTGAATCTATTGAATTAGCCTTGACATCATTAAAACCCAAAAAGATTATTAATGACAAGCATATAAAATAAAATACTTTCTTCATATCAATTTCCCCTCAAATCTCATAATATTTTCATTTCTTTATTCTCTTTATAATATTATCTACATAGTAGTATAAAGAAACAGGATAACAATACTCACCAATTAATTCTTCAACATAACCTGTGAACCCCTTTTTAAAATCATAAATTCCATAATCTTTATCATTCTTATCAAAATTACCACTAATACCATAGAAATTATATCTTTTAAAATTATGTTTTAGACCATACTTAATCATTTCCCATTGTACTACATAAGGAGTCCCAAAATGCATAAATTCTTTCTTATTACCCCCAAACAAGTATAATACTTCATCCCCAAATGTCATAAATACTCCCGTTGATGCGGGGATAATATCACCATATTGTTCTCTTATTTTATTTACTTCTTCTATCTCTTTTTCTACTTTTTCTAAAGCTTCTTTATGTTTTTTTATCTTATCTTCTTTTGCTCCTTGCCTCATTGCTTTATCAAGATTTTCTTTTAATTCTTTCTTTTCTTTATCTAAGTCTTCTAACATTTTCTTTGTATCTATCTCTGCTATTATAAACTGTATTTGTTCATCTTTTTTAAATGCATTATACATGTCCTGAAAATATTTTAAATCTCTATTCATAAAATGTTTTCTTTCACAAGTAGCATCCAATATCTCTTTTACTATCTCTAATTCATCATATCTTGCTTCACGTACAATTATCTTATTTTTTATTCCTTTTTGAATATTACGCCTTGTAAAAGAACGCATATTTTTTAATAATTCTTCCTCGGTCTTATCTAAATCTAAAACAAAGGTCCAAGTAACTTGAGTAGCCTTATTATTCTTCCTATACCCCAAGTCTAATAAGTTTAAAGAAGCTGAAGTATTATCAATACCATCTTCTACCACATCCCCATTAATATCTCTTTGTTTTAAAATATAATATGGATCAATTCTTAGTACATAGCCTTTCTTCCTCTTAATAAATTTTTTTAAAGACATGGTAAAAAAAGCTAATAACTCTTTATCTTTATAATCAACTAATAAGCCCCTTGGTGCATAAAAATCTTTTCGCCCAAAGTGAGTGCTTTTAGCTGCCATAAAAGTTGCTGCCACGAGTACACTATCTTTAAAAACGCCGACATAATATATATCTTGCCCACTTTTCTCTCTTATTTTTGCCATATTGGGCGACTGTAAAAAGTTCTTTAGAGGATGTTTATTTAAAAATTGGAGGAATTCTTCCTCATCTATTTCTCTAAATTCCACTCTCTCAACTCCCCTCTTATTTTTAGGTTCTAAACTACATTTAAATTATATCAGTATTAACTAAATATGTAAATTAAATAATTTTTTGAGTTTGTGTTTTTTGGGAAAGAAATTAAAGCAATTTTACTTTTCG
>CANRBB010000013.1 GCA_947628745.1 uncultured Bacilli bacterium
TTAATCAATTCCCTCATGTAACATTTTTACTTAAAATTCATTTTATTTGATGTAACATTTTTATTTAAAAATCACAGAAAAATGCCCTGTAACACAAAAAAGGTTGACAGTATCAGAAAAATAGTATAATATATTAGAAGAAACGAAAAAAGGAGGAATTGAAAATGGCAGTAAAAATACGTTTAACAAGAATGGGAGCAAAAAAACGTCCTACATATAGAATTGTTGCGACTGATTCACGTCGTCCAAGAGATGGAGAATACCTTGAACTAATTGGAACATACAACCCACTTACTGAGCCAAAGAGCGTTAATATCAAAGAAGATATCGCAATGAAATGGTTAAAGAATGGAGCTATTCCAACAGATACGGTACGTAACTTATTTTCAGAAGCAGGAATCATGAAAAAATTTGCTGAAGAAAAAAATAAGAAAGAAGATTAGTCCATGAATTTAGTAGAATTAACAGAAACTATTGTTAAATCAATAGTGTCCGATGGCGATAATGTCATGGTAAAAGAATTCGCTAGTGAAGATGATAAAACAATAAATATAGAAGTTTTAGTAGCTGAAAGTGAACTAGGAAAAGTTATTGGTAAAAATGGAAAAACAGCTAATGCTATTCGTACTCTAGTACAAGCTAGCAGTAGTTTAAATAGTAATAAATATGTAAAAATAAATATTGATAAGTTTTAAAATAAAAAAAGCTTTTCAATTTTTTTATCTATATGAGATGAGCCTCAGGAGGTTAAAAATGGTTGAAAATATTAATGTTAGACTTAATAATTTACTAAGTTACATAGAAAAAATAAACAGCAAGACTATTACAATTAAACAAACTAATTCATCATCTATCAAATTAATAACCACAGTATTACAGGAATATAATGAAATATTAAAGGAGCTTACAAATACAGAAAGATTATCCCCAATATGCTCTTATATAAAAACACAAATTAATAAGATGATTGAACTAGATGACAATTTAATAGAATATCTAAATTCAGATGAGATTAGCAAAAATGCTTTCAGTTTATTACATAGAGAATGTTTGACTGGACATTTAGCAACTCCAAGTCACCAAAAGAAAGTAGAAGATCAAAAACAAATTATCAATTTATTGTTCTTTTACGATTATAGTTTGTATAAAAACAATACAAATTGCTTAAATGATAAAGTGCTAGAAAGTCTGAAGAGATCTATTTATGAATGCAAAAAATATTATGGCAATATAGTGTTTACCAATAATATTAGTCATAATAAAAACTATCCATATTCTATTGTCATAATTTTAGAAAAAATGTATAGAAAACTAGAAAGAGCGTGTACTGAAAAAGATAAAAATCTTAAAAAACAAAAGTAAATCTCTACATCTTTGATAAAAATAGCTAAAAACTAAAATAATTTTTACATGTTTTTAGCTAATATTAGTAGTCCTTAACTTACTCCAAAACATTATGCCAATAGTTTTACTATACTTAATTCATAATAAATAACTATATATGATAGCAATACTTTTTTGCTATCGTTTTTTATATCATGAAAACATTTTTGCAAGCAACATGAGTCATAGTATCAAACGTTGAAACATTTTCTTACTCAATCATATATTGCAATTTTTATACTCCTGTTAAATCAAACTCCGGAATAAAACTTTCCAAGCAAGTCTTTCCATCTTGTATAAAAGCCTTACTAATGCCAAGTGAAATTGCATAATCTATCAATTCATTATATTCATTTTCCGTTATCGTTCGATTAAGTTCTTCAATATTTTTAACTTGAGGTAGAGGTGTGTACTGATTCATTATACTCAAAAAAATGTTATCGCCATATGTACCATATAAATAATCTAATATTTTTTTTGAATCTTCGCTTTTTTCTGGCAACATTAAATGCCTTACAATAACACCCTTCTTCATAATCCCATCTTTACTGAGTTTGATAGGGCCAACCTGTCTATACATTTCTTCAATGGCCTCTATGGCAGTATTAAAATAATTAGGTGCTTTAGAATATCTCATGGCTATAAAATCGTCAAAATATTTTAAATCTGGTAAATAAATATCAACTAGGCCCTCTAATAATTTTAGACTTTCTACCTTTTCGTAACTACTGGTATTATAAACTATTGGAATTTTTAAGCCTTTCTCTTTAGCAATTTTCAAGGCCTCAACAATTTGTACAATATAATGTGTCGGCGTAACCAAATTAATATTATGAACTCCCTTTTCTTGAAGTTCAAGCATTTTAGAGGCCAACTCATCAACTGTTATTTCTTTTCCAAAATTTTTGACTGATATATTATAATTCTGACAAAATATACATTTTAAATTACAGCCTGAAAAGAATATAGCACCAGAACCATTTTGAGCTGAAATAGGTGGTTCTTCAAAGTAATGAGGAGCAATTCTAGCTACTTTAATTTTACTATCAACCCCACATAAACCAACATTACCCTTATTCCGATTTACGCCACATTCACGAGGACAAAGCATGCACTTATCAAGCATTTCTTTCATGAAATCACCCAAAAAGATTATAACATTTTTCTTGTAGAAAACAAAGGAGTGTATTATACTATTAATAGAGTCATGGAGGCTATTGTTTATGAAAAAGAGAATTATAAGTGCAATAATCATGTTACTAATATTTATACCCATATTACTTATCGGTGATAAGCCTTTTGCTATCTTAATGAGTGCCTTAGCTATATTAGGTCTATATGAACTAATCAGGGTAAAATCTAATAATAAAATTACACCATTTATGCAACTATGTTCATACTTAGTCCTTGTTTTTATATGTACTCAAAATCTAGATTCGTTAGACTTTAATTACATGCTAGATTATAGAACTATTACTCTTATTATTTTCCTATTCTTATTCCCTATCGTCTTTTACAATAATAATAAAAAATATAATATCGGTGATGCTTTATATCTCCTAGGAAGTGTCTTATTTCTAGGATTCAGTTTTAATCTTTTAATTATTAATCGAAATTACGACCTATATCGTATCATCTACTTATTTTTAATATCTACAATTACAGACACTTTTGCTCTTATCACTGGAATATTAATAGGTAAGCATAAACTTGCTCCTAATATTTCGCCAAATAAAACTATTGAAGGACTAGTTGGAGGCATTGTTATGGGCACATTTGTCTCAACCGCTTTCTATCATGTCTTTATCAATCCTAGTATTTCTATAGTAATGTTAACTATAATTACCTTAGTTTTAAGTATTGTAGGTCAAATTGGTGATTTAGTCTTTTCCATGATTAAAAGATATTATAACAAAAAAGATTTTTCCAATATAATTCCAGGACATGGTGGGATTTTAGACCGATTTGATAGTATAATATTTATAGCACTAGCATTTATATTAGTAGCTAATATTTTATAGGAGGGTATAATGACAATTATAATTAACATACTTATTTTCTTAATAATGCTCAGTATTATAGTAGCCATTCATGAGTTTGGACACTTTATTTTTGCTAAACTAAATGGTGTTTACGTTTATGAATATGCTATTGGAATGGGACCTAAACTATTTAGCTTCAAACCCAAAAATAGTGAAACAGTATACTCAATTAGGGCTATACCCTTAGGAGGATTTTGTTCCCTTGCTGGCGAAGATGTTGAAAGCGATGATGAGGAGAAAATTCCTGAAAATAAGCGACTTCAAGCTAAGAAGCCATGGCAACGCTTTCTTATTATGTTTTTTGGACCCGGTTTTAATTTCCTTTTAGCCATAGTAATTCTTTTCATAATTGCGATTGTTTGGGGCTCTACAACATATGCTCCTATCATTAGTAGTGTCACTAAAAATAGCCCAGCTGCTCTTGCTGGTATTGAAGAAAATGACAAAATACTTTATATCAACAAACATAAAATACAAACTATTGACGATGTCAGCTTATATTTAACTTTATCAGACAAGAATAAAAAATCCACAATAGTTGTGGAAAAAAGTGATACTAATAAAGAAGAAACTTACAAAATTAAACCCAAAAAAATAACCAAAGATAAAACTACAACTTATCAATTTGGTATTGGCCTTTCGACTAAAAAAACAACTGGTTTTGGCAATGCTTGTAAATATGTCGTCGTAAAAACAGGGTCTTTATTTAGACAAATGGCCGTTACCGTAGAAGCCCTTTTTACAGGAAAAGTTTCTGTAAAAGATTTAAGTGGCCCAGTTGGTATCTATTCGATAGTTAGTGAACAGGCTAAAAACGGTCTTGCTGACTTACTATATTTAATGGCTTATTTAAGCATCAATGTTGGCTTTATTAACTTATTACCAATTCCAGCTTTTGATGGAGGACATATTCTTTTCATCTTAATAGAATTAATAAGAAGAAAACCATTAAAACCAGAAGTTGACAATATGATTAATACAGTCGGTTTAGCTCTATTGATGATATTAATGATATACGTTACTATTAATGACATTTTTAGATTAATCTAATCATAATACTAGATTAGATTTTTTTTGAAAAATAAAACATTTTCATTATAATATATATAAATAATTAATAAAGGAGAAGTATTGTGTATATAGGCGTTTTAGTAGAATTATCAAATAAAAACATAGATAAAAAATTTATATATTCTGTTCCTCCTCAATTTGAAAAAAGAATCAAATTAGGTATTAGAGTAGAAGTACCGTTTGGTCATCAAACTTTAGAAGGATTTATTGTATCTTTTGAACCAAAACCTGAGATGGAAACTAAAAATATTTTAAGTATTATAGATGAAGATGTTATTATAAATCAAGAACTTTTAGAACTTGGAAAGATTATGCAAGCAGAAACTCTGTCCACTTTAATTAGTTGTTATCAAGTTATGCTACCCAAAGCTCTCAAAGCGAAAAAAGGCACATTAATTAAGAAAAAATATGAAACATTTTATAGGCTTGCATATAAACCTGAAAAATTTTCTAAAAAACAATATGAAATAATAAAACTTTTTGAAACACAAGATGAAGTTAGTGGCGAAATATTAAAAGAAATTTCTCCCTCTAGCTTAAAAACATTAACCGAAAAAGGGGTGTTAACTAAAGTACAAAAAGAGAAATATCGACATATTGAATTAGAAGAAAAAGAAGAAAAAAAACCACTCACTGAGGAGCAACAAAATGTAGTTATCGAATTTGAAAACAGTACAGATCAGGTTTATTTACTTCATGGTGTTACTGGTAGTGGCAAAACCGAAGTATATATGGAGTTAATCGAGCATTGCCTAAATAGAGGCCAAAAAGCAATCGTCTTAGTACCAGAAATCAGTCTTACTCCCCAAACTATCAGTCGTTTTAGTAAAAGATTTGGCTCCCAAATAGCTCTTTTACATAGTGCTTTATCTGACGGAGAACGTTATGATGAATGGCGTCGCATTAATCGCAATGAAGTGGATATCGTAATTGGTGCTAGAAGTGCTTTGTTTGCACCTCTCCAAAAATTAGGCTTAATAGTAATTGATGAGGAGCATAGTGATTCCTACAAGCAAGATGATTCTAATCCTCGTTATGATGCAATCTCTATGGCTATTAAAAGGGCACAGCTTAATAAAAATTGCAAAGTTATTTTAGGAAGTGCAACTCCCTCTTTAGATTCCTATGCCAGGGCACTAAAAAAAGTTTATCATTTGTTATCACTGCCTAATAGAATTAACAAAAAAGGTTTGCCCACTGTTACTTTAATCGACATGAATCAAGAATTTAAAAAAAGCAAAGGCCACTTTTCTCCAAGTCTCCTAGAAAAAATTATTGAAACACTTCATAGGAACGAGCAAGTCATTTTACTCTTAAACAGACGTGGATATGCTAACTTCGTTACGTGTAAGAATTGTGGATATACTATCAAATGCCCTCACTGTGACATAACTTTGACTTATCACAAAACCAGTAATAATCTAAGATGTCATTACTGTGGCTATGCTACCAATAAGGTTACAATCTGTCCAGAATGTCATGAAGAAGCTCTTTCTGACTTAGGTACAGGTACAGAAAAAGTCGAAGAAGAACTAAAACAATTAATTCCCGAAGCCAAAATTCTAAGAATGGATTTTGATACTACCAGTAAAAAAGGTTCTCATCAAAAAATGATTGAACAATTTAAAACACAAAAATTTAATATTCTTTTAGGAACTCAAATAGTTGCTAAAGGACTAGACTTTGCCAACGTTACGCTAGTTGGAGTAATTAATGCTGATACTTCTTTAAATATTCCCAATTTTAGAAGTAGTGAGGCAACTTTTTCCCTACTAAGTCAGGTAGCCGGTAGAAGTGGTAGAGGTAGCAAGACAGGTGAGGTTATCATTCAAACCTATAACCCTAATCATTATGCCATAAAATACGTTCAAAAGCATGACTATCAAAGCTTTTTTAAAAAAGAAATGATGATGAGAAAAGAACTAAATTATCCACCATATTACTATATTGCCTACATTAGAATAAGTAGTAAAGACGATAAATTGTGTTATAAAGAATCATTAAAGATACAAAAATTATTAAAAAAATATCTTAACATGACAACAATCCTCGGACCCAGTCCGTGTAATATATACAAATTAAATAATGTATATCGCTATGGTATTATTTTAAAATATAAAAAAGAAGATAATTTAAAGAAATTGCTAAATAAAATAATTGATGTTTACAAAAGCAATAAGCTTATTGTAATAGATTTAAATTTTAATCCAATCGTATTTGGATAAGGAGGAGTTACATGGAAAAATACAAAAGAATATTACTAAAATTAAGTGGAGAAAGTTTGAAAGGAGACAAGCCCTCAGGTATAGATTTTGATAAAGTCTTAAAAATATGTAGAGAGATAAAAGAAGTACGAGAAAAGACTAACGTTCAGATTGCCATAGTTGTTGGTGGAGGAAATTTCTGGCGAGGTAGATGCAATCAACAAATGGACCGCTGTACTGCCGATCATATTGGTATGTTAGCAACCACGATGAATGCCTTAGCAATCGATGATGCTTTTAGACAACTTGATTGCCCATCACGTGTTCAAACAAGTATCGAAATGAGACAAATATCAGAATTCTATATCCGAAAAAAAGCAAACAGACACTTAGATAAAAATCGCATTGTTATATTTGGTTGTGGCACTGGTAATCCTTTTTTCTCAACAGATACAGCTGCTGCCTTACGAGCTGCTGAGATAAATGCTGATGTCGTTTTAAAAGCCACCAATGTTGATGGTATTTATGATTGCGATCCAAAGACCAATAAGAATGCTCAAAAACTTTCTAAGTTAACCTATTTAGACGTTTTAAATAATAAATTAAATGTAATGGATTCAACTGCTACAACTCTTTGTATGGATAATAATATTCCCATTATAGTTTATGATATAAATACTTATGGTAACCTTTTAAAAATAGTAAATAAAGAAAACATTGGTAGCATAGTCACAAATTAATTTATTTGCAATTACCTTAAAATTTGATATACTATACTCATAAAATGGTGAAGCTAGCGAATAGAGGTGATGAAAAAATGTTTTTAAAAAGCCTTGAACAAGATTATGTTCGGTCTTTTCTTCAACAACTTCTTACCCAAGATCGGTATCAAAAAATCACTATACCTGAAAATCTAGTAAATCTACGAGTTGAAAGAAAATATGCGTTTTTTCTGGCCCTTGATGCCATAATTAAATTTAATCAAATTATAGATGATGAACAACTACTCGTTGATTACATTACCCAATTAAACAGATTATTTAAAAAATTTACCAATTATAGTGATATTAAAACCGGTATTAATTCTTTACTTGCCAAAATAGTAGCTGTTAAATTAAATATTTATAATTCACATTCATATGAAAATAGAGAAAAAATTCTACGTTTTATCTATGATAAATACATTGTACATGGTTATTTCTACTTTGGATTTTCTTCCAATCATATTAATGAACTAACCTTTGTAGGGTTAAGAAAAGATGGCTTTCTTTTAGACTCTAAGTTAGAAGTCATTAATCAAATTTTAAATAAAACTATGGTGGATGATTTATTTGAATATCATAATACCTCGATAACCGATGATTTTACCGTTGCCCTATATGAAGCTTTTACATCACCTGATTACATAACTTGCTTAGCTAATAAAACTATTTACAAAACAAAGTTAAATGATGATTGTTTCTATACTAAAGATATTATGGGCTTAAAAGAACAACTACTACAAATTACTAAAAATCAGAGATTAAACAATCAAGATAGCGTAACAATTATTAATAATTTTATAGATATCTGTAAACAAGACAACATCAGCAACATTAAACCATGTCTAGCATTCATTAAACGAAGTGCTATTGGCAAAAACCAATTAAAGGATATTGAAGAAATTATCAAAAATGATGAAGAATCGCTTGAGGGAGCCATCAGTTTAATTCTAGACAGTAGATATACAAGCTTCTATCCTAAAGAAGACTTGTTGCCATATACTTTTACCCTTGAAACCCTACCAAAGTTTAATGACTTTGTGTTTGGTAAAACAAGTTTTGCTATCCTAAATGAGGATATTAATATAAATGAAGAAGAACTAAAAATGGCAGATAATACTATTACAAGTAATGTAAAAGTAAACTCCTACGGAGCTGTTTCTTTTGCCATCATTGGTCTTATATTAATCATGGTTGGCATACTAATTAGTATCTTCTTACAAGTTAGATAAGTAGGTGAAAAAATGACTAGAATAGTTTTCATGGGGACACCTGAGTTTAGTGTGCCAGTTTTAGAAGGATTAACTAATGATAAAGAATATCAGGTAGTAGGAGTTATCAGCCAACCTGATAAAAAAGTAGGAAGACATCAAGTTTTAACACCAAGTCCAGTATCTACTTTTGCTTTATCACATAATTTACCCTTACTAAGAATTTCCAAAATAAAAACAGATTATGAAGATGTTATGAAGTTAGAGCCAGACTTAATTATTACTTGTGCCTATGGTCAAATAATTCCTAAAGAATTATTAAACTATCCTAAATTAGGATGCATAAATGTTCATGCTTCTTTATTACCAAAACTAAGAGGGGGCGCTCCGATTCATCGAGCCATCATAGAAGGTTATAACAAAACAGGCATTACCATTATGTATATGGATGAAACTATGGATACGGGTGATATCATTGCTCAAGAAGAAATTGAAATAGCATATGATGATACAGTAGATACACTTCATGATAAACTAAGCCTTTTAGGTAGAAATCTTCTTTTAAAAACATTGCCCAGTATTATTATGAAAAAAAATAATAGAATCAAACAAAATCATCAAGAAGCAACATATGCTCCCAATATAAAACGCGAAGATGAACATCTAGATTTTACAAAAAGTGCTAAAGAGTTGTACAATCAAATCAGGGGCTTAAATAGCTTTCCCGGTGCTTTTGCTATTTTAGATGATAAAGTAGTAAAAATATATTCTGCTAAAATTTCTGGAGCCGTTAATAAAAGACCAGGAGAAATTATTAATATCTACAAAGATGGCATTGGGGTCGCCACGGCAGACAAAGAGCTAATAATAACAACACTCCAAGAAGAAGGTAGAAAGAAAATGACTGCTAAAGATTATCTTAATTCAAAAACAAAAGAAAGTTTACTAAAAAAGCAGTTTAAATAGGTGATAATATGGCTAATAATAATAAAGATTATTCCAAGAATATAAAAGAAATGATGGATGAAAATCCACTATTAAAGCAAGGTGCCTTTTTTGGATTTTATCTTATCTTCTTTTTTATTATAATTTTATTACTAAGGACAAGTTACCAAAGTTCTAGTAAAAAAGTAGACATAAAAAAAACAGGTTATGACTATGATTTTACACTAACTAAAATACTAAACGAAAATTATCATTTTTCTTTCCATGAAACTAATAATGATATTACTACTATTTACGAAGGTGATTGGTTAGATAAAGAAATATCATATAAAAAGAGTGGTTCAATTAGTACAGAATATTATTTTGATGGTACACAAATGTATCAAAAAGATGCCAATACGCTTCTGTGGAATAAAATCCCTGAGTCACCTAGTTTTTACAACATCGTCAAACCTCGGATTCTTGATAAAATTATACGCCAAGCTAATTATATTTCTAAAACCGAATACATATCTTCCAATCAAAAATCATACATATATCAAATAAATAACAAAAAACTATCTCGCATTATGGATACAGATAAATCTAATCAAACTACAACCGAACAAGAAACAAACGAAGAACAAGAAGAAAATCTTCTTAACATTATTCAAGTCAATTTAAATGACAATAAAATAAGCAATATAGAATTGGATTTAACAAATTACTACAAAATGATTAATAATACTCCAACAAACTATAAATTAGTGCTATCATATTCCAAATATGGAGAAATAAAAGAATTAGTAGGACCATTTGCTACTAATTAAAAAATTAATCCTTATATATAATTTATAATTAACAAAAAAATATAAACTTTATCCTCAATATTTGTTACAATAAAATAAAGATTATTACTTAAAGAAGTAATGAGGTGATATCATGACAATATACGATTTAACAAAAAAAGAATTAGAAGAATATTTCGAAAGTAATAATGAGAAAAAGTTTAGAGCAACTCAAGTTTATATATGGCTTTATCAAAAAAAAGCAAAAAGTTATCAAGAAATGACAGATTTAAAAAAAGAAACAATTGCTCTTTTAGAAAAAGATTTGCCAATGACTTATATTAAGACCATAAAAGTAGAAAAAGATAAAGACGTAAATAAATATCTATTTGAATTAGAAGATAAAGAACATATAGAAGCTGTTTTAATGAAACATGATTACGGAAATAGTATTTGTGTATCTAGTCAAGTTGGATGTAATATGGGTTGCAAATTCTGTGAAAGTGGTAGACGAAAAAAAGTTAGAAACTTAACCGCAGGAGAGATAGTTACACAATTGTTAACGATTGAAGAAGAGCTCAAAGCAAAGATTACTCACGTAGTCTTAATGGGAATTGGAGAACCATTTGATAATTATAACGAAATTATAAAATTTATAAGAATAATTAACGATCCTAAAGGTCTTGCCATAGGAAGCAGACACATTACTATTTCCACTTCAGGAATTATTCCTCAAATTGAAGAATTCAGTGATTTTCCACTACAAGTAAATCTAGCGATTAGTCTGCATGCTCCAAATAATAAACTAAGGGATGAATTGATGCCTATAAATAAGGCTTACCCCTTAGAAGAATTAATTAATTCTGTGAAAAAATACGTAGAAAAGACCAATCGAAGAGTTACATTTGAATATATTCTATTAAAAGAAATTAATGACACTAAAGAATGTGCCAATCAATTAGTAAAACTTCTCAAAGGTATAAATTGTTATGTAAATTTAATTCCATATAATGAAACAGAAAATATTGAATATGAACGAAGTAATATGTTTCAAATTATGAAATTTTATGATATACTTAAAAAAAACAATATAAATGTTACTATAAGAAAAGAATTTGGAACAAAAATAAGTGCAGCATGTGGACAACTTAGAAGTAAGAAGGAGGAAATATGAAATCCTTTTATTTAACAGACACTGGTAAAGTAAGAGATCATAATGAGGATAGTGTCATAATAGTAAACAACGAAAATCACGAATATTTAATGGCCATCGCTGATGGTATGGGTGGACATTCAGCAGGGGAAGTAGCTAGTAGTATTGCTATCGGCTATTTAGGCAAGCATTTTCAGGAGACTTTTTTAAATTTATCTAAGGTAGAAGCTGTGGAATGGATAAGACAAAGTGCTAATGAAATTAATACTCTAATTTTTCAGCATGAAAAAACTCATCCAGAAAGTAAAGGTATGGGAACTACTTTAGTTCTAGCAATATTAACTGAAGAATATATTTTATTTGGAAATATAGGTGATTCTTCAGGATATGTTATGAAAGATGATAAATTACACAAAGTAACTTATGACCATACTTTAGTTAACCTTTTAGTAAGTGCTGGTGAACTTACGAAAGAGGAAGCTAAGGAACACCCAAAGAAAAATGTTTTAATGAAGGCCTTAGGCGCAAATGATCCTATCGAAGTCGATGTATTTGACTGTGATATGGAAATAGACGAAATAATGTTATGTAGTGACGGACTTACTAATATGCTAGACAACGATCAAATTGAGCGAGTTTTGTTAGCTGAGGGAACACCTGAACAGAAAGTTAACAAATTAATCATGAAGGCAAACAACAGGGGAGGAACAGATAATATTTCGATAGCATATTTAGTACGTGAAGAAGGTGAAATGTAGTGATAACAAAGGGGCAAAAAATAAATGATCGCTATGAAATCGTTCGTAGTATTGGCGAAGGAGGCATGGCGAATGTCTATTTAGGCTATGATACAATTTTAGATAGAAATGTTGCTATCAAAGTGCTAAGGGGAGACCTATCAAATGATGAAAAATTCGTGAGAAGATTCCAAAGAGAAGCTTTGTCAGCGTCTTCTTTATCTCATCCAAACATCGTAGAGATGTACGACGTTGGAGAAGATAATGGCATTTATTATATTGTCATGGAATATGTAGAAGGTCAAACATTAAAACAATTACTAAAGAGAAGAGGTAGTCTTACTCTAAGTGAAGCAATCGACATTATGCTACAAATTACTGATGGAATGGCCCACGCTCATGATAGTTACATTATTCACCGCGATTTAAAACCACAAAATATCATGATACAAGATGATGGACAAATTAAGATTACAGATTTTGGTATTGCTATGGCCTTAAATTCAACTCAACTAACTCAAACTAATTCAGTAATGGGCTCAGTTCACTATCTTCCACCAGAACAAGCTTCTGGCAAAGGCTCAACAATTAAAAGTGATATTTACTCAATGGGTATCATTTTTTACGAATTACTAACAGGATCTGTACCATTTAAAGGTGAAAATGCAGTAGAAATAGCTCTAAAACAGATGAAAGAGCCACTTCCTGATTTAAAAGATGAAAACCCAAGTATTCCTATGAGTGTTGAGAACGTTATTATGAAAGCAACAGCCAAAAATCCTAAAAATAGATATAATGATTCTAGAGAAATGCATGATGATCTATTGACTGTACTAGATGATGATAGATTAAATGAGGGAAAGTATCGCTATCAATATCCAGAACATGAAGAAAATACTAAGGTTATAAAAAAGCTAGAAGAAGAAAAGGAAACAGAGGAAAAAGTTGCTGAAAAAATAGAAGAAGTAGAAGATAAAAAAAGTAAAAAGGTCATTATAATTTTATCAATAGTCTTCATAGGTATTTTAGCCATCTTAATTACCGTCTCCCTTGTTATTCCCAAAATAACAGCTACAAAATCAGTAGTTGTTCCAGATGTCAAAAATATGACAGTGACCAAAGCCGAAAAAACACTTCAAGAAAAAGGATTTGAGGTAAATACTAAAATAGAAACAATACCTGATGATAATGTTAAGAAAAATCGTGTAGTGAAAACAGAACCAGAAGCAGGAAGAAGCATAAAAAAAGGAACTACTATAACAATCTATAAATCTACAGGAACTGTAACATATGTATTAGAAAATTATGTTGAAAAAGATTATCATGATAGCATGAGTACTTTACAAGGTTATGGTTTAACAGTTACACTAAATAAAATTGACCCAGATGAAACAACTTGCAAATACATAGGCCAAGATGTTGTTATAGAACAATCCCTACAAGAAGGCTCAAAAATAAAAAAAGGTGACTCAATTATCTTTAAAATTTTGAACCCTGTAACTTTCCCAGATTGGTCAAATCAAACCCAAGATACAGTTTCGGCTTGGTGTAATACTAATTGCGTAACGTTAAATGTAGAATATCAAGAGACAGCTGATCAGAGTCAAGTAGGCAAAGTTATAAGTCAATCAAGACCCAAAGGAGCAACTGTAAAAAACAATGACAGTGTTACTATAACTATTGGTTCAAAATCTCAAATCAAAGAAACTAAAATTTGCGTTTCTACAACAGATAGCACTAAAACTAAAACAGTTGATAAAAATGAAAATTGTCCTACTGGGTATAAAGAAAAAACAGAAGATACTGTTCCTAGTGAAAATCAAACAACTACTGAATAGCAGGTAAAGCTAGAAAGGAATTATATGATAGGTCAAATAACTAAAATTGTTAGAGATATCCATACAGTAAGTTATGGTACAATTCACTATGATTGCAAATGTCGTGGCAAGATAAGAAATCTAAGACAAGTGCCCGTAGTTGGTGATTATTGTGAATTTAATCCTGATAAACTAATAATAGAAAAAATTTTACCACGTAAAAATGAATTTACTAGACCTAACGTTAGCAACATTGATCAACTAATAATAGTTACAAGTGTTGTTGAACCAGATTTTTCTACAAACTTATTAGATAAGTTTCTTGTGACGGCCAACATAAGTCAGATAGAGGCTATTATTTGTTTAACTAAAGAGGATTTAGCCTCACCCCTACAATTATCAGCTATAAAAGATACTATGAAATATTATCAGAAAATTGGCTACAAAGTGATTTCCAATCAAAACTTAGAAATTATCAAAGTCAATCTTCAAAACAAAACGACTGTCTTCACCGGACAAACAGGTGTTGGCAAAAGCAGTTTGTTAAACAAACTTTATAGTAATCTTTCTTTACCAACAGGTGAAATATCATTAGCCCTCGGTAGAGGCAAACATACTACTAGAGTAATTAGTTTATTTGATGTTAATGGAGGAAAAGTACTAGATACTCCAGGCTTTTCTTCTTTAGATTTTAATAATATATCACGCGAAGACATCAAAAATAGTTTCCGTGAATTCCAACAATTTAATTGTCCATTTAAAGATTGTACACATACTAAAGAAATAGATTGTAATGTCAAAAAAGCAGTTGCTGACAATAAAATATTAAAGTCCAGATATGAAAATTACCTTAAGTTCATCGAAAGGAGGAAATAATATGCAAATATCAACGTCATTTTTAAATAGTACTAACCCTGCTAAAGATTTAAAAATTTTAAATGAAACAGACACCGACTTCATCCATGTTGATGTTATGGACGGTATCTTTGTTGATGGCAGAACAATGCCTTTTAAAGAACTAAGAAAGATTTATAAGTACACATCAAAAAGATTAGATGTTCACTTAATGGTAGATAATCCTAAAAAATTAATTCCTAAGTATGCAAGTCTTAACGTTGAATATTTAACAATACATGTTGAAAGTGAAAATGTAGAAGAAAATCTAAAATTAATTAAACAATATGCAATTAAGGCAGGCTTAGCTATCAGTCCGGAAACGAAAGTTAAAGAGATTGTTCCCTATTTACCATTGGTAGATATGATTTTAGTTATGAGTGTTGAGCCAGGAAAAGGGGGACAAGCCTTTATTTCAAAGACAAAAAGCAAAATAAAGGAAATTAAAAAATTGTTAAAAGAATATAAATCAAAAGCTGTTATTAGCGTTGATGGTGGAGTTAATGATCAAACCAAAAATGAATGTAATGAAGCTGATATCTTAGTATCTGGCAGTTACATATTATCAGGTGAAAATTATCAAGAAAGAATAAATAATTTAAGGTAATTATATATCAAGAAAGGGTGTTTAAAATGAATGATAGTAATGAAAAAAATAATAGTAATGAGGTTACCAATATTAGTATAAGTGAAGTAAGTAATGATAATCAAACTACCATTGGAAATTCAGATAAAACAACAGATTCAAATATTAATGTCAAAGAAAATAGCACTTTACCAGATTCATCTAAAAACTCTTTACCAACTGATAGTGTAACAGAAATTAACATAAATAATAGTACCAATGTTAATTCAAATATAAATTCTTCAGCTCAAGATAATAGTAATATTCCTACTACTGTTTCAACAACTAATCCACAACCACAAGTAACAACCATTCAAAATGATAGTGTACAAGCCCCACAACCAACCACAACCAATACTATCATTTCAGCTGATAGTAATACTAACGAACAACAACCTAAAAAGAAAGAAAGTGGTTTTAAATATTTTTTAGCTATGGTATTTTTAATAGGCATGCTTGCTTTCGTATTCTTTTTACCAAACATTTCTACAATCGTTGAAACTAAACTTAAGCACAAAAATAATGTAGAGACTACTTCAATTGAAAACGGAGTAATGAATTGTACATTAACTAAAAGCAGTGACGAGACAGACACAACATATGAGTCAGAGTTTAATTTTACAAAGGAAAAACTAATTACGCAAGCCAATATTACAACTGTCGAAAGTTTAAATGCTTCATACCTTGACGAACAAAAAAAAGAATGTGATCAAACAGCCCTAATTTCCAATAACACTTCTGGTGTTACAAGGACTTGTAACTTATCAACCGGTATTCTAACCATTACTGAAGTTTTGACTTTAAAAGATATAGATACAAATAAACTAACATCATATGTAGAAGCAGGAGGTAATTTTCCTAAATTTAAATATGAACAAAACATTAATAATATTCAAACACAAATGCTAAAAAGTGGGTATGACTGTGAAATTAAATCTAAAAATAATTAATATATAAAATATAGTCTTAAGTAATAAAACTATATTTTTTTTGTAATCTACCTGTAATGGCCTATAATATGTGAGGTATGAGCCACAAATTTGCAAATTAGTGTAAATTTTACATCCGGCTTAAATAATATTATGACAATTAGCATGAATAAAAAAGTAATATCCATATTTTATTTTTAACTAGGAGAGTGCTATAATTGTTAATGTGAACATAAAGAAAGGAACAGAAAAATGAATGAGACAATTATAAAAGGGATTGCCCAGACCCAAAATATTACTGAAAAACAAGTTAAAGTAGTACTTCAATTACTACAGGAAGGTAACACTATTCCCTTTATTGCAAGATATAGAAAAGAACTGACAAATGCTTTAGATGAAGAAACTATAAGAAGTATAAATGAAGTATATGAGTATCAGTTAAACTTATTAAAAAGAAAAGAAGATGTTATTAGATTAATTTCTGAAAAGGGACTTTTAACAAATGACTTAAAAGAGTCAATTTTACAATGCAATAAATTAGTGGAAATAGAAGATTTATACAGACCTTATAAGGAAAAGAAGAAAACAAAAGCAACTGAAGCCCTTGCCCTCGGCCTTGAGCCACTTGCTAAAATGATTATGTCTTTTCCTACCAAGGGAGACATAAATTCATTATGCGAAAAGTTTCTTAATGATAAGATTAAGACAACAGAAGAAGCCACACTTCAAGCCTCATATATTATAAGTGAGTGGATAAGTGATAACGCCTATTATAGAAAATATATTAGAAAAACAATATTTCATGAAGGCTTAATAGAAACAACTAAGAAAAAGAATAGTGAAGATAATGAAAAAATGTTTGAAATGTATTATGATTTTAAAGATTCAATTAAAACAATAAAACCTTATCGAATTATGGCTATTAATAGAGGAGAAAATCTTGGTATCTTAACTGTCAAACTAGATTACAACAAAGACAAAATAAAAACATTTATTGAAACAAAGCTCATTAAAAATCAAGCCTCATACGTTGTACCTATAATAAAATCAGCCATTACTGATAGTTTAAAAAGGCTTATTTTACCAAGTGTCGAAAGAGAAATAAGAGCAGAACTAAAGCAAATTGCCGAGGATGATTCAATAATTAATTTTTCTCACAACTTAGAAAAACTTTTATTAACACCACCAATTAAAAATAAAACTGTTCTTGGTTTAGATCCAGCTTTTAGAACCGGCTGTAAATTAGCCGCCCTAGATAAGACAGGCAAGCTTTTGGAAATTGACGTAATTTATCCAACAGAGCCTCATAATGATGTTGAAAATTCAAAACGAAAAGTATTGGAATTAATTAATAAATATAATATTGATGTAATAGCTATTGGTAATGGAACAGCTTCTAGAGAAAGTGAAAGCTTTATTGCTGATACAATTAAAGAAGCAAAAAGAAAGGTAGAATATATTATTGTCAGTGAAGCAGGAGCTAGTGTCTACTCAGCCTCTAAATTAGCTATTGAAGAATTCCCAGATTTAACAGTCGAAAAAAGAAGTGCTATAAGCATAGGCAGAAGACTTCAAGATTCACTTGCAGAATTAGTTAAGATTGAGCCACGTAGTATTGGAGTTGGTCTTTATCAACACGATGTAACCCCTAAAAAACTTGATGAAGCACTAGATTTTACTGTTACAAAAGTAGTTAATGATGTGGGTGTCAATATCAATACGGCAAGCAAATCTTTATTGCAGTATGTATCAGGACTTAATAAAAAGGTAATAGATAGTATTATTTCTACTAGAAATAGTATTGGAAAATTTAAAAACAGATCTGAATTACTAAAAATCAAGGGAATGACAGACAAGATTTATGAACAATCAGTGGGCTTTATGAGAATCACCGATGGAGATAATCCATTAGATAAGACTTCAATTCACCCAGAAAGTTATAAAACAACAGAAGATTTATTGAACAAAATTGGGTTAACAACAAATGATATAGGAAGTAATTTACTAAAAGAAACTTTAAAAGACTTGAATGTAGAAGAGAAGAGTAAAGAATTGAATATTGATCAATATACTCTAAAAGATATAGTTAAATCTTTAAGTATGCCGGAAAGGGACCCTAGAGACAATATGCCTAAACCAATACTAAGACAAGATATATTACACATTGAAGACTTACACATTGGTGATAAATTACAGGGAACTATCAGAAATGTTGTTGACTTCGGCTTGTTTATTGATATTGGTTTAAAAAATGATGGATTAGCTCATATATCTAAGCTTTCTAAACAATATATTAAAAACCCAAGAGAATTATTTAATGTAGGTGAAATTGTAGAATGTTATGTTGATGATATATCATTAGAAAAGAAAAAAGTTAGTTTATCATTAATCAAATAAGCTATTGCTTTTTTTCCTTTTTTTTGATTAAATATAGTTATAATAGAGGTGTGAGATGAAAATGAAAAAAGAGAAAAGGGAAAAGAAAGAAAAAGAAAGTAAAATCGAAAGGCAAGAAAAGGGACTAAGAAAATTTAGACGATTAACATTAATGTTTGTAACACTGATATTAATGATATCTATTTGGTCCAAATTTATAAATAACCTAGATTGGCAACTAAGAGATATATTGACAGAAATTATATGTTTATTAGTAATAATGATTATTGGAATGTATGGTAATGTGGATAATAATTTTTCTTTATTTCATATAAGACGGTTAAAAATTACTAAAGAAAGATTAACAGCAATTTTAATTGCCATTCTCTATCCACTTGTTTTCTTAATGTATATAATGATTACAAATGATAATTTTATGGAATATTTTAGAAATATAAGTCTCCACAATTTTATAACACTAGTAGTATTATCAATACCAATAATTATTGTATTAGCTTTAATAATCTATTTAGGTTACATTATATTAGAGAAAAAGCGCAAGAAAGTAAAAGAAATAGAATATAGTGATACCGTAGAAATTAGTCTAGATAAGTATAAACAATCAATTATTAGCATAGTAGTTAGTGTATTATCTGTATCAATGTGGTTAAAGATAAGTTTTAACTTTGATTGGACCTTACAAGATATAACTACTGAAATAGTATGCCTATTAATTATATTAGTTATGAAAATAATAGGAAATGCATATAATTGTCTAAAATGGAATTATTGTAATAAAAATGGTGAAATACTTAAATACGTAGTGGGTGGCGCAACTATTCCATATTTGATTGTTATATTATATTATTTTATTAATGAACCATTCAGAGATAAAATGAATCTTATTGGATTAAAAGGTATTATCTCACTAATGGCTTATCTGTTACCAGTTTTTATAGTATCAGCTTTCCTACTATATTATTTCTATAACGTAATAACAAGCAGTTATGCCTCTCATACTAATTCAAAAAAGAAAAATGAAAATATACTAATAACAGTTGCAATAACATTAATATCAACTATATTGATTTTTATACACATAATAACAAATATAGTTGAAGTATTAACCACCGAGTTATTATTACAAATTATTATTGCCTTACTTCCTTTATCAGTAATAATATATATAGTGCTATATAGCTCTATAAAATATATTAACAATTAAACAAGCGACAGGGATTGATTAAGTAAGAGGGAAGTGTAAAACATTAATAAGTATATCTTATTATCTAATATTACTTAGTCTTTCTCTGCCTATTTCATTGTTTGTTAAGAAATTATATCTCAAACCCATGTCCAAAAACTTTCAAAGGTAATCAACACAAAACATAATCAACAACACAAAACATAATCAACAAAACTATTGACAATATTGTATAATATGGTATACTCCTGACTTTGACAGTTTTAAGAGCAAAATGTCGGGTTTCCCCTTTATTTATAAGGATTTTACCTCATTAAAAAAATGCGTACGTTTAGAAATTTTTAAGGTTAAGTAAAAAAAATTTAAAAATTTCGGTTACGCATAATTCAAAAGCCTTAGAATTACTAGGTTTCTATATAATTGTTAACTCAATTTTTATAAATTACGCATTAAGTTTATCATAGTATAATTTGAAAATCAAGCTATACGAAAACGTACGCATGAGTTAAAATTGATAAAACCCTTTATTTATGGGGGATTATAGGTAAAATTGAATTAAAACTGTCAAACTAGGGTCAACAACACAAAACATAATCAACAAAACTATTGACAATATTGTATAATATGGTATACTTAATATTGTCTACTAAATGCGGATGTAGTTTAA
>CANRBB010000014.1 GCA_947628745.1 uncultured Bacilli bacterium
AATTATTTAATGTATCTTCTGCTAGATCAAAAGTTATTTTATCTGAATTATTAAAAGAAAAAATTATAGAAAAAGTTAGTACTGGAAAAAATACATATTATGTATTAAAATAAAATTGATTGATTTACTATATATTAAATCGTTATGAGTAAAAGTTGTAGATATCTTCCACAATCGCTCCATTGAGGTTAAAACTCGCACACTTTAAATTGAAGTGTGCGTTTTTCTTTTATAAAATAAGTTCATAGTATTTGATATTATGGACTCTACTTTATGCATGACATATAATCTAGGTAAATGGCCTAGATATATTGTTTTTTATCGAAAAAAGACAAATAAGCAAAATATTTACCTATTTGTCAACAGTCTGACGTTAACTGATTGGTTAGCGTTTTAAATTATTTTTCACTATCCATTCACCTTTTTTTTGTAGCTCCAGTTCTTTCTATTAATCCAATATCAATAAGTGTTTTAATGTTTCTTTGTATTGTTCTAATGTTCACATCTAATATTCTTGATAAGGTATATCGTGTAATAGCTGAAGAATCTAACATTAATCTTATAATAGAATTTTGAATTTCAGTTAATTTATCGTTCTTAACATTTTCCTGTCTTTTTATTTTAAATTTATTTTCATTATCTCCAAATTGTATTTAGTATAACTTTTTAGTTCGATTTTTTAGTATTAAAATGAAATGTACTCGAAAAGTTGTCGTTTTGAAAGAAGTTGTTTTATTCACTAATAAATATTTTATTTTTTATTAGCTTTCCAATCATCATAAGACAAAAATTTAAATTCAACACTTTTATCAATATTATATATGCTCTTATAACAATTGCCATAATACTCATTATTATAATTACCATTCCAAACATATTCAGGGTAAGGTAATTTGGGTAAAAGTATTTCTTTTTCTCCAGCATTAACTTTTTCCATTAAATAATTATATCTATTATTACTACAATTATATATTTGACCATAAACAACACCATAAAATATACTTAACATAATAGTTATTATAAACGCAAATTTATTTAAATCAAATTTAATATATACTTTGCTCTCATAATATATATAAAATAGTAATATCATTTCTAAAATATATATCATAAAGAAATTTCTAGGACCAATTGGTGTTACTATTAATAATGGAGCAATTAATAAAATAATTATGCTCAACACAAATAACATATTGTGGTAATTTTTACTTTTTTTGAATATCGCAATAATTAAACCAGCTAATACTAAGAAATATAAGAGTGCATAGGCTATATTAAATATTTTAAATATTTTATTAAATATATCAAAATCTTGCCATTCGGGTATAAAATTAAATAATAATGAATAAATTATATATGAAAATTCTACTATAAAACCTACATTAATTAATTTTTGAGATTTTTGATTATATTTTTTAATATTATTTTTATAAAAGCAATAAATGAATAATACAAGTGAAGATATTATGTAAAAATTTCCTAATATGGTATATTTTTGAATCGTATCACAATTTATGATAGTGGTTCGCAATAAGCTAGAAAAAGTATTACCTATTTGTCTATAGCCATCTCCATTTTCAAAGATTTTTAAATAAACTGGATGACTAAACATTATAAATGTCCCTAAAAAATAAGCTATACTGATTAAAAGGAGCCAGATATTAATTTTTTTGTTTTTAATATAATAAATTATATTTAATATTATGATAAATAAGACTAAGAAAATAGTCATATTTTCAATAACTAAGCAGCTTATTGTAGCTATAGCTCCCAAAAAGATTTCCCAAAACAAATTCATTTTATTTTTATTATATATTTTTCTTAACAACAATAGATTTAATAGTAATAAAAGAGTTGAAAAAACATAATTAGCGAAGCCACTAGACCATACTACGCTTTGTTTTAATATCTCTAAATTCATAATCATAAAGAACAGCCAAAATAAACTATATGGGCATTTTGTTTCTTTATGAATAATATAGGCAATGGAAGACACGACTAAAGTCATTATTAAACTTCTAATTATAAAATTTTTGCAAAGAATAATAGCCATTAAATTTCCTAAATATCTGCCATTTAAAAATACATTATGATAAAAATCAATGATGGTATTAACATTTAATTTGAAAAGTGCCCATTGCCAATCATCGCCAGAATATGGAAATAATAGTGATATTAGAAGAAAAACAATGGCTCCTATTACAAGTCCCTTATTATTTTTAATAAATTTTTTCATAGCATCCCTCATTATTTTTTATTTATTTGATATTCGTTTCTTTAATAATATATAAAGGTCTATTCTTACTTTCTGTTTGAATTTGGGCAATATATAAACCTAAAATACCATTAGATATAAGCACTATAGAACTCAAAAACAAGATTCCAATGATAATTAAAAAGAAAAGATAATTTACGTTAATCATACAAAGTTTTAATATTAATATTACTATTAGTAGTATTAAAGTTATAATTAAAAATATTATGCCCAGGATAGTTAATAATATCAAAGGAAATTGTGAAAAAGAGATTATTCCCGTGATAGCATATTTAAATAATTTGGTTATATTAAATTTTGATTCCCCTGCTACTCTTTCGTGATCTGTAAATTCCAACCACACGGTTTTAAAACCAACTATTTCATATATACCTTTTAAATATCTATTGTGTTCTCTAATTTCTAAAATAGCATTCAACATTTTTCTATTCATTAATCTATAATCTGTAGCATTACTTCGCATTTCGACATCAGAAATAGAATTAATTAATTTATAATAGATATTAGTTAGGCTTTTTCGCAAAAAAGAATAATTTCTTTTTTTACTTCTTGCAGCAGCACAATCACATTTACCAGAATCTACTAAATCAAACATTTCTTTTAAAAGACTTAAAGGATGTTGCAAATCGGCATCAATTGTGGCAACATAATCTCCGGTGCTTGCATCAAAACCCGCAATCATGGCATATTCTTTGCCAAAATTTTTAGAAAAAGAAATGTAATGAACTTCATTATTTATACTTAACTTTTTCAATACTTTGAGAGTATCATCTTTTGACCCATCATCGACAAAAATTAATTCCCAATTTACATAATTCATTTCTTTTTTTAAATTAGAAAACTCTTGATAAAATATTTTGAGTCCTGCTTCTTCATTGTAACAGGGTACAATTAAAGATATTTTCTTCTTTTTATTTTCTTTTTTCATCTCTCTTTACTCCTACAAAAATTAAGAATTTACTTAAAATATAATTTAATATTAGAATTACAATTTGAGAAAATAATTTCATAATTTTATCATTTAAATTCAAGATGCTAACCGTAATAGTCATAAATAACATATCAATAATTAATGTTAATAAACGAGCACTATAAAACTTTAGCCCTTCTTTTAAAACAGAAGGATTTCTACTTTTAAAGACAAACTTACGATTGGCCCAATAAGCAAAAGTTACAGCGATTATCCAAGAAATGACATTAGCACACTGCAACAAAAATGGATTATTAGGATTAAAAACTGTTAAAACACATAGATAATAACTAACTAAACTAACTAGAGTAGTAAAAGCTCCAACAATTACATAATTAATTATTTCTTCATATGTTAAATAAATATCTTTAATCCTGTTCATATTCTTTCCCTCGTATAATAATACTTTAAATTAAATAATTTACATTAATATTATACTAAAAAAGAATATCAAATTCAAATATTCTTAAGACATAAATTCCCCTGTTATCTAATAACCGTAATAGTCAGCAGAAATATTGAAATTTTTGCCGATATAACTGTTATTTTTACGGCTATCTTAAAAAAGCGAAAAACGCTTCTGTATAAAAATTAGTATTTTTTTAAAGAATTATATATTAAATGTTATTCAAACTAAGCAAACTGTATCGTAAAGCGTTCTCTATGAAATTTTATGTGTTGATTAGTAGTGAATTGAGCGTTAAAGATTTTAAATATTAAATTATAACGTATTAAAATCAATATATTTTCCATTGGTGCAGTGATTATAAAATTCCTGTACTGAAATATGATATTTGGGCTTTTTATATTCGTACAATAATAAATTTTCAGAGTCAAATTTATTATTTAATTCATGTTTAATAAATTTATTTTTGACATCCAATAGTAAATCTTTTTGAGTATTATATTCATGAATTCCTCTAAATATCTCCCATGAATGTTCAAACCAGTAAAATTTACCATTATTCTCATATGTTAAGAAAGTATGAGTTGGACATTTGTCATTATCATAATGTACTATAAAATATGTTTTTATATTCCAATCATTTGTCTTCAAGTAATATCTTTCAAGTTCTACTTGGTCCCAACACACACCTATTTTATTCATTATTACTTCATGGGGTGATTGTAGTATATAATTATTGGCAAAGGATTTATTGACAAGATTATGGCTTTTATTATTTTTATCTAGCCAACCATATTCTATATCTTCCATTAAATTCATAACTTCTAAGTCATTATAGTAATTCCAAATATTAAGTTGCCCCTTGGCTTTTATTGGTTTTTCTAAAGATGTTATATTAGCTAACACCCAGGCATATCGTCCTTCCTCATAAATACCACAAATATATTCTTGATAGTTATTCTTTTTTATGTTCTCTATATACTCTTTTGTGATATAAATGCAATCTACTAAATCACATTTACAAATAATATTTCCAAAATTTAATGATGTGTCATTTACAAGCTTTGTCAATTCTTTATTTTCTTTCCATTGATTTAGTGTGCTAGTGGAGCTTGCATGAATATATAGTTCACCACGATAGGATATTTTTCGACTTCTTGTTTCAATCAACTTTTTGCCTTCTTTTATTAAAGTAGCATAGGGTTCTTTTATACTTAGTACTTTCATTTTTATCACCATTAATTTTCGAATATTTTAGGGTTGGCATAAATATCTATTACTGGATATAAAGCCTTTTTAGGGAGTTTTTAAAAAGTAGTAAACATAGGCTTAGATATTTATACTTTAGTCAAGAAACTTTTCTACAACAATTCTATTTAGAAAAAAACTTTTTAAACTTGTTCTCTTCATCTTTTAAAATGTCACTGCTAAGTTTGGCACGTGAATCTTTTTGTTTTGATGATATACCTGTTTCAGATTTTTGTGCTTTACCATTTTTTACGTATATAAACGTTGGAGCAAAAATTCTTTTCTCACCAACAGGCACTTGATTTCCATCACTATCAGTTAAGGTATAATCATCTAAAACATTATCAAAATATTTAAGTAGTGTTTGATATTCAGTTGCTCCTTTATCACTTAAAACTAACTTATTATCTTCATCTAACACATATGTATCTCTCAATATTTCTTTATGATCTCCGTCCCAAATATCAACATAGTATATTTTATCAATTTTATTTTTTTGTGCAACCTCTAAAAACTTTTCAATTACACTACGACACCATGGGCAATATGCTGAACCAAAGTAAACATAAAATGTATCTTTATTATCTACCTTTTTGATGAGATTTTTAGGTGTTATATAAACTATGGGATTGGCATTTGATATTGATAGACTACGCTGCTCTTTGCCGGCCTCGTTTTTAGTATTATTTAAAATTTCATATTCTGATTTAAACTTTTTACTATCGGTGGACACTTTACTGTTATTAAAACTGCATCCTGTTACTGATAGTAATGTTATACAAATAATTAATAATAAAACTTTTTTCATACTTCTTCCCTCCAATGATATGTTAGCTCGATGTGAAAATATTTTATATAACTTAGGGGTTGAAAAACCTCAACTTGTAGTTGAATTTAGTAATTATTTACAATTTTCATTAAACTCAAGTGGTATAGTAAACAACGTGATTGTTCCAGATTCTTCAGTAGCCTTTATTTCTAAAAGCAAACCATTTTTCTTATACATCTTACAAGTTTTAGAATAATGTTCAACATTAAATTTTACTTTTTTTAAAAAATCTTTAAGATTAATATCTTGTTTGTCATAAAGATAATTGTCTATTTTGGTTTTGGTGTTATTATCATTTTCATATAAAGTACATTCTATTTTTTTATATTTTTTGGTATCTTCAGCTCCACAATAAGTAATATTAGAAATATAGATTGAAGTTTTACTTTTATCATAGGCAATACTTCCGTATAATTCAAAATCTTTACATGTTGTTTTAATAGTTTTAAATTCAAAAGTTTCTTTATTCTTAGCTTGGACTATTTTTAAAACTGCTATGGAGAGTATTATTAATAAAATAATGGTAATAATTATAATCAACGTAGTCTTTTTTCGTGTTTTATTATTAGTTTTAGATGTAACATTAGTTTCTAGTAATTCATTTATATCTTTATCAAATTCTTGACACATTTCTTTTAAAATGGAGATGTCAGGTAAATTTTTACCATTTTCCCATTTACTTACAGCTTGATAAGAAACGCCATATTTTTCTCCAAACTTTTCTTGATTTAAATGGCTTTTTTTTCTTATTTCTTTGATAAATTCGGCTACTTTGGATTGATTCATATTATACCTCGTCTAATTTTTAATCACTAACTAGATTATACAACAAAAAAATTTAAAATAATATAATTCTGGTTATTATTTTAATTACACTTTTTCAACTTTTTCTCCTTATTACTTCTATTATAAAACTCATTCAGTTTACAATATATATGATAATTAGGCATTTCTTCTCTAACTTGTTCAGAAAAATCATCTATAATCATTAGCTCGTAACCGTTTTGCGTAGCTACTTTGCAAGATTTTTTTTCCTTTTCTGGGATTAGAAGATATATTTTGTCATACTCAGGATGGGTTCTACTTACTAGTTCTGTAATAATGTTTACAAAGCTAAAACCAAATTTTTTATTTCTGTTTTCTTCAAATAGATTATATTCTAGTGTCAGTTGTCCTAAAATAATGTGTGTGGTATAAAAACCAATAGCTTCGTGATTTATCATTAATATTTTTGATTTGTGGGGATAAAATATAAGATTATTTTGGGTGTTTAGTTTAGCAAAATCTAAGCTATCTGATTCTATTATTTCAATTTCCATGCTTTCCTCCTTTATGTATTATATGATAAATTAATATTTTACTGTTTATTACTGTCATATTCATCGAGAAAACTAGTATAGACGCCTTTATTTTTATATCCCAAGACGCAATCTAAATTAATATTATCTAAAGATTTAAAAATGTTATTGTCAATGTTGGGATTTGTTTTTTTTAAGGTTGCTATTAATTGCTTTATTTCATTTCGTTTGCTTTTATTGTCGTCTGTTAAAGTACAATTTTCTGTAAACCGGCAGGCACAGTTAAGAAATGTCAAATTATTAAACTTTTTCCAAGCAATAATATCTTCTTCTTTAACTAAATATAATGGTCTTATTAAGTCAATTCCTTTGAAGTTTGTACTATGAAGTTTAGGCAGCATGGTTTTAAATTCAGAACTATAAAACATAGATAAGAGGCTCGTTTCAATGACATCGTTAAAATGATGTCCTAAGGCTATTTTATTACAACCTAATTTTTGGGCCTTACTATATAAGTAGCCTCTACGCATTCTAGCACATAAGTAACAAGGATTTCTTTCGATGTCTTTAACTACATTAAAGATATCACTAGAAAAAATTTCTATATCTAAATTAAGTAGCTTAGCATTTTCAATAATTAACTTTTCATTTGCTTTGCTATAACCAGGATTCATTACCACGTAATGTGTCTCAAAAAAGAATTTACCATGTCTTTGTAATTCCTGAATACATTTAGCTAATAGAAATGAATCTTTGCCTCCACTTATACAAACCATGATTTTATCATTTTCCTCTATTAGATGATATTCTCTAACGGCCTTGATAAATTTACTCCAGATATCTTTACGAAACTTTTTTATAATACTTCTTTCAATCTCGCCTACTCGCTCCATACTTTACTCCTTAATGGCTTACATTGTTAATACATTTATAGATGAAATAGAATAAATATCCCTATAACAAATTAGATGTTACAGGGAATTTTATTTTTAGTTATTTATTTAATCTATCACTTAAGAATAATATCTCATCCACTATTTCAGGATTGTTATTTTTTACCTCTTCAATAACATATGTAGATAAATGTATTTTAAATAATTCAGTTGCGACACTTTCTAGAGAATGTTTAATAGCTGATATTTGAACTAACATTTCTTCACAATTCCTATCATTTTCAAGCATTTGAGTTACACCACGAACTTGTCCTTCAATGACATTTAAACGGGTAACTAAAGCTCTTTTATCTTCTTCCGTTCTGTACTTATAGCGTCCTGCTTTTTTATTTTTATTCATTTCTCATCACCTAAGTTAAGTATACTACCCTACGGGGGTTGTAGTCAATCAAAATTTTGATTTTACTAAATTTTTATTAAAATTTAGGCATGTTTCTTAGAATTTGCCATCCATCATGTACGTTAATTGATTGTTTATGAGGACCGACTATAATTAACTTTTAAAAGTGACAACCTAGTCTATTACTAAATATTATGATTATACAAGTGATATTATCATTACGTAAGTGCTGTATCAATTTGGAAAGTTTTTAATATGATAATTTATTTTGTCCACAAGGGTTGCTATATGATATCCATCGGTAAAACCGTGATGCGTCATAATCATAAGATTAATATAGTATTTGTCAGCTTCTGATTCAAATTTATCCCAAATTAATTGAGGTATGGTTATGTTTTTATCGAATGGTGGTATTAAACTTGTGAATTTAAACCATGGTAGGCAAGATAACCACACTTCTGTACCCTGACACTTTGATATGGATGTTCTGCTGTTAAGAAATTCTTGCTCTGTAAGATTATACTCTTTTATAAATTGGTCATAATCTTTTGTATAATTAATATTAAAGAAGCCAACATCGCCATCTTTAAATCTTTGAGTAAAGCCCGGATTTATAATGTCATATTTGTAAATTTTTTCATCTTCATAGCGATATTTAAAGGCTTCAACGTCATTGATGGCCCTAGTCAAAACATAGCTGATAGTGGCATAAGTATTTTTGTGTTCTTTACAAAAATTATAAACATTTGTAATATCTATCTTAGTAGTAACAATAACAAAAGGGTTCATTCGCTTATGATAATAATTAAATAAATCTTTCCTCTTAAAATCTTTTACTTCTTCTCTCATTCTATTCACCTATTTCATTGTATCATTAATAGCTATTTATTTAAAGCGTAATATCTTTTTCAGCTTATTAGAAAATCACGTAAGAGATTATAAAAAAACTAAAAGTTATTTTCATAAAATATTACTGTATGTTTCATATCTGCTATTATTACTAATATACCTCGTCATGTTTATTAGATAAACTATATAACAAATCCATTCAATAATACTTAGAGAAATATAGACAATATATGTAGGTTTAAAACTTTCAATAATGGCAATGGAAAAATCACATATAAAGAGAAAGATGAGGGAAAATAAAAACTTTTTCGATAAAGTCTCTTTAGTTAACCTATAAGCAAATTTTATATTTAAAAGAGAAATAAGAGCATACAAAAGAGATTCAAGTATTAATATTTTATTATTAAAAATAAGGTATAAAAATAAGTTGCCAAATATTAATGGTAAGGTTTCTTTTAAATTCTTTCTAGCAAAAAGATAATATAAATAACATAATTGTACTACAATAAAAAATTCTACACCAAGAACAGGTACTTCAATAGCAAAAAAGAAATCAGCACAAAAAGCTAAAATAATAGACAATTTTAAATAGTAATTATTTTTAGTTAAATATTTAGTATTTAATAACAGATAGAGTATTGTAAACATGGTGGGTAATAATTTGACATAACTTGTAGTAAACTTGGTTACAAAATTAACAATAATGATAATAATAGATATAAATTCAAAAAAAATGTATAGCTTCATACATATAGGTTGTGTATTTATAAGTAAACTATACATTTGGATAATTAACTTTTAATATTATTAGTGATATAAATAGTAAGGTATTTTATGTGTAGTGCTTTATTATGAAGAAGATATTTTTTGATTTTACTTTCTAAATTTATTACTTTTCTTAAAGAAAGATTACTATTTAAATCTAGTGTTAATTGTAATTTATAATAAGATCCGTATTTTACTAATTCTATTTTAGAGTTTTGTATTTTATCAAACTGTTTTAAATATTCTGTTATCTTATTTATTACATCTTCATTATTATCAACTTCGCCTATTAGGGATAATGAATTACAGAGGATAATGGTAAACGATGTTTTTAAAACAATTAGTCCAATAATGATAGAGCCAATCAAATCAGAGTATTTTAAGATGGGATAGTGGTTGCTGTACTGAAGAATGATGGTGATTAGCATAACTGCAATAGTAGAATATAAGTCAGCAACAGATTCTTTTACGGAAGTTATTAAGACATGACTATTTATTTTTTTACCTACTTTATCCATAACGATTATTAAGATAAGTTTTAAAATAAAGACAATGGCTAATAAGATGAGAGTTTCAAGAGGTGGAATAATAGTCTTTTTAAAAAAGCTACTCACAATAATATAAAGACCTAAGACTAAAAGCATAACACCTACAAATAGATTAGTTAAGTATTCTACTTTACCAAAACCAAAAGGATGATATTTGGTAGGCCTTTTTTTAGAAATTTTAGAACCTATTAAAGATACAATATCAGTTATAAAATCACTTAGAGTATGCATACCATCAGCTATTAAGGAACTTAACTGAAAAGTTATACCCCCAAATATTTTCATGAGAGCAATAACAAAGTTATTAATCATACTATATATTAAAATTTTTATTTCTGTTTTCATGTGGCACTGTCCCTTCTATATGTTGAAAAATATTAATAATACCTTAAAAATTTATCTTACTATATAAAATTATCATTATAAGAGAAAAAAATGACTAAGATTTTACTCATAATCACTTATTTATTTAATTTATAGTGTTTCTACTTTATCTTCAGATAATACTTTAGCTTTCTTTCTAATAGGTGAAACCTTGAAAGTTTTCATATTACCTAATTTAATAATTGTTGTTCGTTCAATATCTTCTAAGATACTTTGATCAATATCATCATGTTTTTCATATTCAGCCATGATAAGTTCTAGAGGAGATGTTACTTCTTCATTTTGTTTTAAGATAAATACACAAGCTTCTGTATTATCAAGTAGAACGAAAGAACATGAATCTTCTCCTTCAAACATATAATAAATTGGCTTCCTTAGTTCCATTTGAGCATCTATTAAATCCTCAAAATTAGTAATTCTGATGATATTTTTTCCTTTTAAATTAGGGAAATTATAACTTTGTACTAATATACTATCATAACTTTTAAGTAACTTTCTTAAGTTTGATTTATAAACATCTTCTTCACTCTTAGTATTACTTATATATACTAATAAGAATATAAATGATATTAATGCAACAGCGGCAAATACAATGCCATATGACATTAAGTCCTTAACAAACATATAAACTGTTAATGCAATTGATGCTACTATAACAAATGTAATTAAAATAATATTTCCTGTTCTTTTCATCCTTTTTTCTCCTTCTTAAACCATTCAGATAAATATACACTTGGAATTCCAATATATTTAATCTTAAATTTTACTTTACCTTTAATATCTTTCATCGTTAAATTAATATTATCTTCCGCATTATTGGCATCTCCCTTGGTGATGTAATAGGTTGTACCATTTCGTTTTTCAATATCAATTAAGCGGTGAACTGAGGTAATATTTCGCATGTTGAATACTATGATGTCTCCTACTTTGATGTCATCTTTATCTTTTACCTTTTGAACTAATACGGCATCACCTTTTTCAATTTGAGGTGACATTGAACCAGAACCAATTCCTAATAAATAGTGTGGGAAGTAACCTGATATCAAACAAACTAGAATAACTATAAAGACTAAAGCTGGAACATCAGACCATCTAAAGGTTCTCCTGCGAACTTCATATTCAATGCCATTATAATATTCACTTAAAGTTCTTTCAGAGTATAAATAGATTAATAGTGGTAACCCAATTCCAATCATAGAATCAATATATGGTCCTAAATCAGGAATAATTGGCATAACATAAACATAGACATCCATGACAAGCCTATAAATTAAGCCTGGTATAAAGCCAACATTGTAAGCTAAATAACTTAAAACTATATTTTTAGAAATTATAGGCAATACTGTCGAGGTTAGTACTTTAAAAGTAGAAGCTAAATCATTGAAGTCAATGTTTCTAACATTAATAGATAGCTCTAATATGGTAATAAGTGTAACTGCTAAAAATACAAATGGTTTATTACCTTTATTATTACAAACAATAACATATCTAAACAGTTCCAAACAAATCATAATAATAATTGGCGCAAAGATGTTATCAATAATGGCTGGGAAAGCTAACGAATAAGAATTTCTTAAAAAGCCTACTGCTAAACCTAAACCATAAGATATTATGAAAAATATTACGATTATTGTTATGGTTATATTAGTTACATACTTTGTAATCTTGGTTGTCTTATTTTTTTGAAAACCTAATAACATTATGGCTACAAATAACATTATCATCATAAAAGCCGCTGTTATAGATTCAGAATATTTTAAGATGTGTTCATAAATTACTAATCTATATAATAGTATGTATATTAGTAATGAAAATAATAAGCACCTATTTTTTATTCCTTTTTTATTCATATAGATATACTCACTCCTATTTATCTCTTATATATATTAATCACCCTAATCAAAGATTAATATATATAAGAGATAAGTAATTATCCATCATTGCTAATGAATAATTACTATTATCCCTGTACAAAATTTAATGTAAAGTTTAATGTCAAAGAAGTTTCAGCAGTAGGAAATTCAGAAGCATTGCTATCATATTCTATTCTAACTTTAGCTTTTCTCCTATCCTGTCCAGCGATTCTATCACTTGCTTTTATTTGTGTAGAATCGTCCCATGTTGCTGTACAGTTTAGATAGGTATCTTGTTCAGTAGATAGACCTGTTAATGTCGGAGTCTTTGATAGTTTTGCGTCTAGAGTTCCACCATTTACTACTTCTACGGTAAACTCATAAAATTGTCCTGGAGAATCAAGGGTTACATCATATGTCACTTCAGTTAAATTTCCTGGAGTTATTGTCGCCGGCTTAGTGGCAGTAACACTTCCACTTGTTACCTCAACATTTTCAAAATGTAAATCCCAGGACTGTTTTTCGATAGTTGATGAGCCCGTTACTTTTAAATCCTTTTGCAAAGCTGCATAACCGATTCCTATCCCCAAAAGTAAGAAGAGGAAAACGAAAAGGATATAATGCTTTCTAGTTATTAATCTTCTTCTTCTCATATTTTATCTCCAAGGAAGAATTTTAATTAAGCCTGTACGAATGTCATTTGATAATTTAATGTAAGTGATTGATCTTCACCTGGTAAATCTGTGTTTTCGATATCTTTCTTATATTCTACTCTTACTTTTACTGTTTTTGATTGGGTAGCTGTGATAGTATCTCCAGATGTTGGTGCTACTGAAGTATCTGACCAAACGATTTTATAATCTACATATTTTTGTTGATCTGCACTAACACCTGTAAGTGCTGGTGTTCCAGAAAGTTTAGCATCAATTGTACCTGCATTTTTAACATCAACAGTGAATTCATAGTAATCACCTGGTTTTGCTAAAGTAATATTGTAATTTAATTGTGTAGTATCATCTTGAATAGTTGGAGCAGTTGTTACAGTGGCACCTTCACTTTTGCTGATACCATCTACATTATCAAATTTTACTTCCCATTTTTGAGTTTTAATTGTTGATTGTCCATTGATATTTAATGTTGTGCTTAAAGCAGCATAACCAACACTAATTCCTACTATTAATAGTAATAATAATAGTATAACGTTATTATATTTTTTCTTTTTAGTATTCATTTATATTCCTCCTAATTATTTTTGAACATAGTTTAATGTACAAGTTAAGCTTAGTGTTTTATCAGCACCTGGTAATTGTGTATCATTTATGTTTTTATCATATTCTACTCTTACTTTGATTGTCTTATTGTCTCCATGTGCTAATTCTTCATTACCTTTAATTTCAGTACCATCATCCCATGTTGCTGTGTAATTTGTGTAAACATCTGCTTCAGTGTCTACTCCACCTAATACTGGTTTTCCAGATAATTTAGCATCAATAGTACCATTGTTTTCTATTTTTGCTGTAAATTCATAAAAATCACCTGGTTTATCTAATGTTACTTCATATTCAATGGTTGTAGTGCTGTCTGATTTTAATGCTGCAGGTTTAGTAGCAGTTGCTGATTGTGGGGTTATTGCTATATCAGTAAATTTTACATCCCAACTTTGAGTTTTAATTGTTGATTGTCCATTAATTTTTAATGTTGTACTTAATGTTGCATAACCAATAGTTATTCCAATTACTAATAGTAATATTGCAAATAATATACTACTACTATGGCTTTTTTGTTTTTTCATATTTACTCCTTTTCTTTTTTTATTTTTTTATTTTTTTATTTTTTGTTTGTCGTGTGAAAACTTTATTATGCTTGAACAAAATTCATTGAAAAGCTTAATGTTAATGTTTCTGTAACTTTTGGTAATTGATCAGGATTGATATTTGTATCATATTCTACTCTTACCACCGCTGTTTTTTTACCATTGTTTGGCTCAATAACATCATTAGCTTTAGGTGTTTCTTCTGTATCTTTCCAAGTAACTGTATAATTTACATATACATCTTGTGCTTCAGATACTCCTTTTAATGTTGGCTTTACAGAAATTTTAGCTGGTAAAGTACCGGCATTAATAACGTCAACACTAAATTCATAGAAGTCACCTGGTTGATTTAGGACTATATCATAACTTACTTCAGTAGGATTACCTGCCAATATAGCTGCTTTACTTGTTGCAGTAACACTACCTGGCGTCTCAATTAAGTTTGCAAAATGGATGTCCCACGTTGCCTTATTAATTTCCGATTGGCCATTGATGTTTAGTGTGGTTGACAGTGCGGCATAGCCAATACTGATTCCAACTACTAAAACCAATAGTAAGAGAATGATATAACTGGTATTTTTTTTCCTGTTGTCACTCATTCAATTCTCACCTCCGACATTTTCTACTTTGCTTTATCTCTATAAGGATAAAGCTTAGCTATAATAATAAGATATTAGGTAATCAGTAAGTAAAAACTGTATCTTACTAATTCTTGCCTTATTATCAATATCAATGATATCTTATTTAGACAATTTTTTCAACTATTTAACTGATTTTTTTTTACACTTTACATCTTATTTTTTACAAACTATTTAATTTTAATAGTTTGTAATTATTTTTCCCTCACATAATGTTTTTATACTTAATGTAAATAATATTTTGTTTTACTGTTATTGCATATTAACTTTTTTTTTAAATATAATTTAGTGGTAGGTGAAGAAAATTGAAGAAAAAAATGTTTATTGTTTTGACTTTTATTATTTTATTGTCATGTTCTTTTACTTTTACTTTTTTTAAATTCAAAAAAAATGATAAAAAAGCTAAAACATCAACTATAACAGCTACTGTTGTTTCTAAAAATGAGGCTAACGTTACTATTCAAGATAGTTCTAGTTGTATTTATACTTTTAATGCTAAAGATATAGATGCAGATATTGGTTCTAATATTATTATAGAATATACTGGTGTTCTTAATAGAAATACTGAAAAACAGGTTGCTTCTATTGTAGATTACTCTGTTTCTCCTGTGTCTGTTGATGAAGATGGTTTGTCTTACTATTTAAGTGATGATGGGATATTTAGTCAATTTTATATTTTAGCTAATGAAAAACTAAAAAAAATGTCGCTTAATGACAAGATTGGCCAATTGTTATTGGTTCGTTATCCTGGTAGTGAAAAAGCACTTGCTGATTTGAAGGACTATAATTTAGGTGGCTTTGTGTTTTATGAAAATGACTTTGCTGGTAAAACTAAGGATGAGGTTAAAAAAATGACTAGTGAATTACAAAAGGCAGCAATGACCCCACTTTTAATGGCTGTTGATGAGGAAGGTGGCAAAGTTGTTAGAGTTAGTAGTAATAAATTACTTGCGGAAGAAAAATTTAAGTCGCCAAGGGAGTTATATGATGAGGGTGGCCTTGATTTAATTAGAAAGGATACCGTCAATAAGAGTAAATTACTATCAAGCTTAGGTCTTAATGTTAATTTAGCTCCTGTTGTTGATGTGTCAACTAATGAACGTGATTATATGTATGAGCGTAGTATCGGACAAAATACACAGATTACTTCTGACTTTAGTAAGACAGTAATTGAGGCTAGTAAAGATAGTGGTGTATCTTATGTCTTAAAACATTTCCCTGGATATGGTAACAACACTGACACCCATTATAGTGAGGCAACTGATGAGCGAGAATATGAAAGTATAATTAAAAATGATATTCCTCCTTTTAAGGCTGGTATTGATGCGATGGCGGAGGCTGTCTTGGTAAGTCATAATACAGTTAAAAACATAGACTCTAAAAATCCTGCATCTTTGTCGGCAAGTGTTCATAATTTACTTAGAAATAATTTGGACTTTTCTGGTGTAATTATTACTGATGATATGGCTATGGGTGCAGTTAGTTCTATTGATAATGCTTATGTTAAAGCGTTGCAAGCTGGAAATGATATTATAATGACTACTAATTATAAGGAAAGCTTTGAGGCAATTAAGAAAGCAGTTAATGATGGCACTATTAGTGAAGAACAAATTAATAAAATTTCATTTAGAATACTGGCATGGAAATATTATAAAGGGTTAATGTTTGAAGTACAAAAGTAATGTTCTTTATATATAGGTTCTTTATATATCATTTGTATATAGGTATAGGGGCTTTGTGTATGGTTTCTTTATATATGGTTTCTATATAGGAACATATTAAATATATTGGATAGTATTCGATAGGTATTAGAATTAGATAAGAAAAAAATAAAAAATCATGATTATCTTTATAGGTATAGATAAAACATGATTTTTTACTTTATATTGGTGTATGTTAGATATGAATCTAAATAATAAATTTTTAAGTGTTAGGTAATTTGCAATAGAATTGTTCTCTTAGTATAAAATGTTAGACTTTTCTACATCTATCGCAGGGCGTATACCAAAGGTATTAAGTAAATGCAGGTTTCCTACGAGAAGACTAGGACTTCCCACTTCAAAAACCATGGCAGTACCAGAAAAACGCACAGTTTCTAACCACCAGCTACTAAGAGTTGGATCTGAATGCCATGTGTTTTCTAATAAGTATTCACAAGTAGCTAATTCACCGTCATTATAATAACCTACTACTATGTTGCAACCTTTATTTAGCTCTTGAGCTGCTAACAATCTTGTTGCCTTATTAGTATAAGTAAATAATGGTAGTTGCTTGTTTCCATCATCAGTAGTTGCTTCCGTTAGTTCATTTAATATTTGACGAGTTTCTTTAAATAGTTTTACATTAGTCCACTGACTGGTACTTGGTAACTCGACATAGCCTGTTTGTGGGCCATGCCAACTTTCATTGTTAGAACCATAGGTAAAGCCTGTTGTGTTACTAGGTTCACCTGCTTTTACATTATTATAATAAATCAAAGTAGCATACTTGTCATTAAATAATTTAGTGGTTGTATCGTAGTAATCACTTACGTAATAAAATCTTTCCGTAGTGCTATCATATATTCCATCACCATTGACATCACAATCAAAAGCGTCTCCTGAGGTTAATTTTCCTTTGGTTGTACTTCTATTTCCATAAACAATTGTATCACCAACATCATGTAGTGCCTCACACGAACGATAAACTTCATGTGCTTTACATGTTTCTGTATGTAAAGTAGAAAGGTCTGCTCTCTTACACAATTTAGCTTTCTTTTCTTGTTTTTCTTCTTTTTCATTCTCTTTAGCACATTCCACATCTAAATCTAATTCCATTGATACTACTTGCTCATTACCAGGTGATACTCCTTCAGCCATATCCTTTTCTCTTTTGTAAGTAATTATGACAGTGTAGGTTTTGGTGTCTTCACTGTTTAAAGTTTGTTTTTCTTTTATTTCTTGTCCATCATTATATGTTACACTGTAACCTAAATATTCGGGTAGTTCAGAAATAAGCTTTCCGTTCATTTTGGACTTTATTAAATTTACTATACCGTCATTGCTACCATCATTTACAACGTCAACATTAAATTGATAAAAGTCTCCTGGTTTACTTAAAGTTACCTCATATGTTAATTTAGTTTTATCATCGGCCTTAATCTCTGCTTTCTTAGTAGCTGTTACACTACTGCTAAATTCTTTAATATTGGCAAAATGAATACTAGTATCACACTTAGTTTTTTGGGTAGCTGTCTTGTCATCTTTAGTAATTATTAAGAAAGCACTAACAGCTCCTATTATTAATAGCAAAAATAATATTACAAGTAACCATATTTTTTTGTTTTTTTTCTTTTCCTCTACATTTTCCATATCACTTCACCTACTTTCAAAAATAAGTAACATTAATACTTTTCTAATATAATATATTAGATTTTAAGACGTCAATTACAGGTCGTACTCCAGCATAATTTGAATCGTATTTAGGGGCAAGTCTAATGGCGTTATCACTACTAGACACATACCATACTGATATAGCAGAATCTACATGTGCATTTTCCAACCACCAATTGCTGAAATTAGGAGTAGCATACCGTGTATTTTCTAGTAAATATTCACACGTGCCTAGCTTACCAGCCTGCAGACCAGCAATATATGTACAAGGAAAAGTTATGCCACAAGCTTGATTTAATTCTTGGATGGTTAATAGGCGGGCTACTTTATCAGTATAAGTAAACGTGCCTAAAGGTATATTAGGCGTAGCAGCACCTTTTAGTGATATCGCAGTAGTAGTAGTTTCTCCGTTCTCATTTAATAACTGTCTCGTTTCTTTAAATAACTTTACATTACTCCACTCTCTTGCACTTGGCAACTGAGCATGACTAAATACTGGTCCGTAAAAATCTCCATAATTATAATCATAAGCATAAGTAAATTTATTATTAGGCTCTCCAGCTTTTACGTTATTGTAGTAAATTAAAGTAGCATAATCACTGTTAAATGATTTACTTGTCGTATCGTAATAATCACTTACGTAATAAAATCTTTCTTTTTTATTATCATAGACTCCATCACCATTAACATCACAGTCAAAGGCGTCTCCCGACTTTAATTCTCCATTAGTTGTATTTTGGTTTCCATAAGTTATCACATCGCCTATATTATGTGTTATAGCGCAGTCATCACACTTATTTGTGTATATAAAAGTATGTAAAACACTAGCCCGTTTACACAATTTTATATCTACTTCCTCGATTGTTTCATCTTTCTTCGCATATCTTGTATCCAAATTTAATTCCATAGATAATGTTTGTTTTTCTTTTGGTAAATTGTCTTCACTTAAATCTTTTTTATAAGCTATTCTCACCGTATAAGTTTTAGTTTTACCACTTTTTATGGCTTGGTTTGCTTTTATTTCTTGTCCATCATTATATGTTACACTATATTCTAAATATTCAGGCAACTTGGAAATAGATTTTCCATTCATCTTAGATTTTACTGCATTTAATATACAATCAGCGCTATCATCATTTTTGACATCAACATTAAATTGATAAAAGTCACCTGGTTTACTTAAAGTTACCTCGTATGTTAACTTGGTTTTATCATCATTACTAATCTCAGCTTTCTTGGTAGCTGTTACACTGCCAGAAAACTCTTTGATGTTAGCAAAATAAATATTACTATCATAGTTAGTTTTCTTTGTATCTGTCTTGTCACCTTTAGTAATTATTAAAAAAGCACTAACAGCTCCTACTATTGATAATAAAAATAATATGACAAGCAACCATATTTTCTTACTTTTTTTCTTTTTCTCTGTATTTCCCATATCACTTCACCCACTCTAAAAATAAGTAATTTTATTTTTCAATAAACTTGGTACTACTATTTATCTTATCTAAATTATATACACTATGACAAACAAATTGCAATTGGAAATAAAAATTTGTTAACTCCACTGTAAAGTAAGAAATAAAGTAAAAAA
>CANRBB010000015.1 GCA_947628745.1 uncultured Bacilli bacterium
AAAAAAACTTTATGAAAATTTTTATTCTTAAATTTCATAAAGTTTACTCTTTTAAAGTAATTTACTCTTTTTTTCTGGAATAAAAATTTCCAATTTTTCGGGAATTTTATTCTATAATCTTATTTTTTTAAGTCTTCGGGATTTTAGTTTTTAATTCAGTCAATTTTTTGTATATTCTTATAATTCGCACAATAATAACATAAAATGTGTTGCTAACGATTTTTGGTTGTAATAGATTTTATTCAATTTCAAATAGGTAATATTACATCATTATTTATTGGTGTTAGTCTAAACAATAATTGTTTATATGACTATGTGTTGCTTGAAAAAATAAAGGATTGTGTGGTTTTTTCCTTTTATTGGCTTTGGGGTGTTTAGAATAGTTATTTAAATTAGAAAAGATGAGGTTTTTTCATAAAACTTCATCTTTATTTATCACGAAGAACGGCATCGAATTCTTTTGTTACTGCTTCAATTGCTTTGTTGAAAGATTGCATTACTTCTTCTTCGGTTAAAGTTCTATTGTTATCTTGATAAGTTAGATGATATGCAATAGACTTTTTATTTGGAGAAAGATTATCAGATGTATATATATCAAACACTTCAACTTCTTTTAAAATTCTACCACTTGCTTTTTTGATAGTTTGAATGATATCACCACTATTAATATTTTTATCTAAAATAAATGCAAAATCTTTTTCTATCTCTGGATATTTGGAAGCTGCTTTATATTTTAATGGCTTAACATTTCTCATAAGCTTGGTCATTGATAGTTCAAGAATATAAATATCATCTTTTTTTATAGAAGGATGAATTCTTCCTATAATTCCTATCTCATCATTATCTAGGAACACTTTGGCAGAAATACCTGGATGCATATCTGTAAGTTCAGCTACTTCCAAATGATATCTATTTTTAAATCCTAAATAATTTAATAAGTTTTCTAAAACACCTTTTATAAGATAAAAGTCTGTTTTTAACGCATTATTTTGCCATGGACTACTAATATAATTACCTTTCATTAATATCGCAATTTTACTTTCTTCATTATAATTGATATCATACGTTTTACTAATCTCATAAAGAAAGATATTTTCTACTTTTCTTGCCTTGTTATAGTCATATACATTTAATAAACTTGGAATAAGAGACGTTCTCAGAACTGATTTATCAATGCTCATAGGATTAGGCAAAACTTTATTTTCTTTATGATCGTATTTAAACATGCTAGCCATTTGAGGACTTGTTAAAGTATAGGTTTTGGCTTCATTTAGCCCTAAGCTTCTAAGTCTTCTGGAGATTATTTTACGATATTTTACATCACCTACATAGCCACCTTTTCTAATTGATGTTTTGGGTAAAGTGGAAACTAAGTTATTATAGCCATATAGTCTACCTATTTCTTCTGCAATGTCATTAACGTTTGGATCAATGTCTAGTCTTCTTTTAGGGATAGTTACTATAAATTCATGATTGCTCATACTGTACTCAAAGCCTAGACGCTCAAGTTCATACTTGATATCTTCTTCTTTGATTGTTATACCTAAAATTTTATTTATATCTTCAGCTTTGAAGTTAACTGTCTTTAATTCTTTATTAGTTTTATCATATAAAACAGTACCATCTAAGATTTTAGCATTAGCATATTTTTCAAGGAGATGACAGGCTCTTTTCAAGGCTAATTCTGTATATTCATAATTTAGACCTTTTCCATATCTAATAGATGCTTCACTTTTTAAATTTAAACGTTGGGCTGTATAGCGAATGCTTACAGGATCAAAAATAGCACTTTCGATGATAATAGTTTGAGTATTTTCATCAACCTCGGTATTTAAGCCCCCCATAACGCCCGCAATGCAGACTGGTTTTTCTCCATTAGTTATTACAATATCATCGCTAGTTAAAACTCTTTCTTTGCCATCAAGAGTTGTTATTTCCTCAGTTTCGGTAGCATTACGTACTAATATATTATTTCCTAATTTATCTTTGTCAAAAAAGTGTAAAGGTTGTCCATACTCTAACATGACATAGTTTGAAATATCTACAACATTATTGATGGGGCGCATGCCTGCTGATAATAATCTCTTTTTTATGAATGTCGGAGATTCCTTTATTTCAACATCGGTAACCATTTTGGCTGAATAATAGGAACACTTAGGGGTCTCTACTTTAAGAGTAATGTAGTTATTAATGTTGTCCAAGGTAGATTGAAAACTATCATCAGGTAGTGTGACTTTTCTATTTAAAATGGCAGCTATTTCATAAGCAAAGCCAATATGGTAGTAGCAGTCGTTGTTGCGATGTTTATGGATATCTAACTCATACAATGTATCATCAAGTCCAAGGCAGGCTAAAGGGTCGCTACCAATAAGGCTATTGGGGTCAAGTTCTGTAATACCTTTGGCATATGTTTCTTCTGTTTTCTCTTCAAGACCTAATTCATATAAAGCACATAGCATACCGTCTGATTCTACTCCCCTAATTTTACTAGGTTTGATTACAAAATCTTTTGGAAGAATAGCTCCTGGTAAAGCAGTGATTACTTTTAAGCCTGTTCTTACATTTGGGGCTCCGCAGACAATTTGTCTAGGTTTTTCTTCACCCACATCAACTAGTGTCACGTGCAGATGATCACTATCAGGATGCATCTTGCAGTCTAAGACTTGTCCTACTTTTAAATGATCAATATGGTTTGAAATAACTTTTTCAATATTAATACCTGCTTGTGTAATTTTAATAGCTAATTCTTGTAAATCTTGATCGCTTATATCAATATAGTCTTTAACCCATTCTAGATTAATCATTTTACTCACCTTCCTTTCTATCAAATACTTTATTTTCCCTTAAGTCAGTGTTATAGAAAACGCGTAAATCGTTAATGTCATATTTTAGCATGGCCATACGCTCAGCACCGAATCCGAAAGCAAAACCACTCCATATTTGAGGATCATAACCACTCATTTTCAAGACGTTAGGATGAACTATTCCGGCTCCGGCTATCGTAATCCAGCCAGTCTTTTTACAAATGTTACAGCCCTTGCCATGACAATTAAAACAACTAATATCAACCTCAACTGATGGCTCCGTGAACTGATAATAACTTGGTCGAAAACGTGTTTTAATATCATCACCAAATAATTTTTTGACAATAATATCAATTGTACCTTTTAAGTCTGATAAACTCACATTTTTGTCAACTAGTAGACCTTCTATTTGCACAAATTGATGTGAGTGGGTAGCATCATCATCGTCTCTGCGATAAGTTTTTCCTGGGCAAATCATTCTAATTGGATTTTGGCCCTTATTTTGTAGCATCATTCTAACTTGAACTGGCGAAGTCTGACTACGAAGAAGAATCTCTTCATTTTCAAGGTAGAACGTATCTTGTGCATCTCGAGCAGGATGTCCTTTGGGAATATTTAACATTTCGAAATTATACTTATCAAGCTCCACTTCAGGTCCATCAACGACATCATATCCCAAAGAAATAAATACTTCTTCTACTTCTTCTATTAAATTTTCTAGAATGTTAGGGGCACCATTTACAATATTAGTGGCACTTAAAGTAATGTCTATTTTTTCATTTTGAAGTTTTTCATTTAGTTTTTGTTGTTCATATTCATAAGTTTTTTTCTTATAATTTTCTTCAAAACTGCTTCTAAGTTTATTAATATTCATACCATATTCTTTTCTATGATCTGGTTCTATATTTTTGATATTTTGAGTTAACTCAGTAATTATACCTTTCTTCCCTGTATATTTAACTTTTAAATTATTTAACTCCTGTAAATTTGTAACTTCTGCTAATTCTTGTTGTAGTGTATTCATTAGTTCTTCTATATTGTTCATATGCTATCCTCCTTAAATCATTAATGAGATAAAATAAAAAGTAACTATGCTAAAGGACGAAATTTTCCGTGGTACCACCTTTATTTATAGTTACCTATACTCTCTTTATCTTAACGCGACATACGCTTATGTTTACATAAGGCTTCGAAAGTGAATTCATAAGTGTCTATTGATTATTTACACCGTCCATAATCTCTCTTTTAATAGCTTAACTTATTACTACGTTTTCGTCATTGCTTTAACACTTTTATTTTATTATATTTATACGATTTTGGCAAGTATTTGTATGCTTAATTATTATTAATTGTGATTAATTTTTATTAATCCTATTAAATATTTGTATATTTAATTTTTATTAAACTGAACCTTGTTTCTTTTATTTTCCAGTTGTTTAGAAAAAAGAGTTGCAATGGCACGACTCACCACTTCATCAAATGTTGACGTCCAATGGTCAAAGGGTTATATCTTCGTCTCTTTTCCCATTTCATGATATTTTTGCATTACAAACAATTTTCTATGGAATTGATATAGGAATTTATAATATGAATTCATAATATATAAAAATGAGCTGACAATAATAATCAGTTCATTAATTTCATAAATGGCGTCCTTGGGCAGATTTGAACTGCCGACTTATCGCTTAGGAGGCGATTACTCTATCCAACTGAGTTACAAGGACAATTAAGTCCCCTAAAGGGGATAATACTATTTTAGAAAAAAGTATATAGATTTGATAAATAGATGTTATCTATTAAAAACTGGGTATCGTTTTCGAATGATGCATTAATACTTCTTGTAGTACTTCTAGTCCTGTTTGTTTTATCTTTATAACTATAAGATACCTTGACCTTGATGTCTATTTTGTTATCATCTGCAATATCTATTTGCATAATCTTAATATCATCTATTTTAAAGTCCTTAACTTCCTTATTTTGATACTTTAATTTCAAAGTATTGTAATCATCTTCAAAGACGGTCAAATCACTAATATTGGATGTTAGCTCAGTATCTTTTTTTACTTCATCGATGCTTTTGTTAGTGAGAGCACTATTAACAATCGATTTTAACGTATTTTTAAGCTCACTATTTATTTTTTTATTGGTATTATTATCTAAAGTTGCATTATATAATTTGGCAGTAGTTAATTCTTCATAACTATATACGTTTTTAGTATTGGTTACAGTTACTCCATTATTTAGTGTTATTTCCATTTTAACATTTTTCTTTAGAAGAAAAGGTATCTGATATGTTATCTTATCATTAGTTTCTTCTTGTTTATACTTATCAGTTAAGCTTACTCCATCTATTTTAACTTTTACATCAGGTGATGTGGTAACATTTACATCTTGTGCAGTTAAATCTGAAGAAGTTATCACATACTTATTAAAAATAAGAAACTTGTGACCCGCTTTTTTTATGGTAAGATTCATAATTGTCTTATCTTGATTAATAGTCGAAAACTCGACTGTTCTAGGATGCTCCTTAGAGGAATTATTTTGGGATAATATGTTGATATGAACATAGTCATTTGTCTTGGTACCATATTTATCCGTGATTACTTTGTCATTTACAAATTCATTTTTATCTATATTACTTAGTTTTATAAGAGTTTCGTAATCATTGTTGGCATAAGCTTTTACGTATTGTTTTATAACCCTATTTTCACTGAAAAACATGAAGTTTATAGTGTTGTATAAGATTGCTACTATAAGTAAAGTAATTATAGCCTTGGTATATTTATTGTGTCTTAACTCTTTTAATTTGTGATTTATATTTTCTTTTGTGATAGAAGATTGGCAATGAACTTCTTTTATATTTTCCAATTTATAGCCACAATTATCGCAATAAGTGCTACCCTCAATTATTTTATGTCCACAATTACCACAGTACATATTTAACCTCCTTCATTTATTTTAATTTAATATTCAGAAATAAAAGTAAAACGGTGTATGCCACTTGCAACTGCTTGTTTATACTGTAAGTTCTTTCATAAAAGCTAGCAATATCGTCCACAAAATCTACAATCCAACTTTCAATATATCTTGGTAATTTTATAGTAATAGGAAACATATGCTTTTTTATAATATCCTTTTCCAAAGCGGTAAGTTCAAAATATTTCTCAGCATTCTTCAGGGCATATTCTGGATGTAATTTTAGTCTTTTTAAACTACTTAGTTGTTTAGTCTCTGTCGTAAAAAAGTCATGAAGTAAAGCAGCTCTAGTAGCTTGTTTATATTTAAAATGTAGCTTTTTGGTTATAAGATATGTGTAATATGCTACGCGTAGTGAATGATTATATCTAGTTATTCCATGATGCTTAACTTTTTTTAGCTTTTTAAATTGTTTTAATGAGATGATGTCATTTATAATCTCATAAAATTCTTCATCATTATAGTAATACTCTTCTCTCAGTGTTTTCATATACTTCATTCCTCTTTAGACCTCCTTTGTTATGATATCATATATTTAAGTTTAATTCAAGGAGTGGATACAAGCATTAATTTAGGGCTGTGTAAAGTGTAGAGCTTAAATTTCTGATAATAGTTTGTCTATTTCATCTACTTCTTCTTTGCTTATTTTTTCTTTTTCTAGTTCTTTGTCAAACCAGTCCGGTAATTTTTCTTCTTTGGTAGTTTGCTTGGTCTTCTTGGATGAGGTCTTATTTTTATCTATGAGTTTTTTTAATTTTTTATGTTCTTTTTCTGTAATTCTCATAGCATCTTCTACGGTTTCTATGTTTAAGCGTTTCCACTGACCTACAATTGTTTCAATGTAATTTTTGCTTAATTTTTGATTATTAATCTTTAAAACATAAGAAATAAGTACATTTACTACTCCAGGATTTAGTTTTTGATCAATGAGTAAAGTCTCTATTAGATGAAGATCTCTTGGCGTAGGGTTGGCCCCTTTATACTGAGCTTTAAGATAGTTGTAAGGACTCGTATTCTCAAATGTGTAAACCATTTTAGCCCATTTAGAATTATCACCCAGTGGTTTTTTTAGATACTCAGGTTGCTTCGCATATACAAGGGTTGGTAAACTACCTGCATTATCTAATTGGTAATAGTTTCGGCACCCTTTACGCAGGCTATTTTTGTCAATCAGTCCTTTCTCATTAAGGGAATCTCTTACTAAAGATTGCATCGCAAAATCGTCTATATGGTAAGTAAAAGCTAGACTATTTATTAATTCTTTTACCTCTTTAGTAAAGCATCTTTCATTTTGCATACTTTTGGGAATACATGTTATAAGGGCATTAAAATCGATGCAGTTGCTTAGGAGGAGATTGTTCGTTGATTTCATGGCTATATCGCTAACAACTGTTTCACTTTTCCCTGGAACAGTTGTAAAAACATCACTAAAATTTTGTGTAATATCAAGATAGTCTCTTAAGTTTAAATGAGGAATTTTAAAATAATTTAAGAGCTTGTTATACTCTATTTTTCCTAAGTTATTGTATAATACAATGTTTAAAATAGGATGATTAAAAAATTCACTGGCTGAAATTGGAGAATATAATAAATAGACATAACTATTAATATTACCTTCTTTATAATATGTTTTAAGAAGCCCTACTGCTTCAAGTTTTTCTCTTGCGACTATGATGTCATCAAGGCGTAATTGCATGGTAGCCATTAAATGATGATGTGTTAAATCATCGCTCATTAAATAACTTTTGTTTAGGTCATCGACTAGTGTAAAATAAAGACTCGTCGCAATATGACCTATGATTGGTTGATATAGCATTGTAATTATTTTTTTATCTTCTTCATTCAAAATAGTTTTATTAGCTACGATATAAGTATCGGCTGGCAAAATTGTAATATGACTCATAGATATCACCTATAAATATATTACAATAAATTTGGGTAAAATAAAAGAAATACACTTGTATTTCTAAAAGAAAAACTCAATAATCTTAGCCGTTGTTATTTGGTTATAAAAAACAATGGCAAAACCTAATAGTAAGAAAGGGCCAAAAGGTATCATATTAGTTTTTTCTTTATAAAGGAGAATTAAAGAAGATGGCAAGGCAATTAAACTAGCGAGGAAAATAGTTAAAAAACCTGGTATAGATTCTAAAACTAAGCCAAAAAGGAATAATAGTTTAACATCGCCACCACCAAGGCTTTCCCTTTTAAAAAGTTTTTCTCCTAAAAGCATCATTAAATACATTATAGTAAAAAGAATAATAGCGCTGGTGATATGAGAAAGAATGCCTGTAAGCCCTTGTTTTAGAAATTCTAAAATGACAAAATAGATGCCAAAGAAGAAAAGAACTGTGTCTGGAATAATGTAGTATGTGGTATCAGTAACAAAGATAATAACAAAAAGAGAAGCAACGCCTATCGCTATTAATAAGTCGATACTTATACCAAAAATGTAATAAGATATGGCATATAACAAGCCCCCTATTAATTCGCTTAGAGGAATAATAGGTGCGATTTTCTCTCCACAGTAACGACATCTTCCTTTTTGTAGAAGATAAGATATTAAAGGAATCATCTCATATAAGGCTAAGGGATGTTGACAAGAATCACAGGCAGATTTGCCTTTGACGAAATTTTCTCCTCGGGGAAGTCTTAAGCCAACAACGCAGAAAAAGGAGCTCATTAATGTTCCTAATATAAAGAATACTATCAAATATAGTGCTTCCATGTTCACCTCCTACATAAAAAGCAAGTATTTTAGATAAAGAATTTATGGACTTACTTATTTTATTCAATCTGGTTGTAAATATCAAACATAGGTGTAATAATTGAAAGAAGTAGTACACCAACAATACCTGCTAATATGACAATCATAGCTGGTTCAACCATACTCTTTAACTGATCAACGGCAGCTTTATGTAGGGCCTCATAGTGTTCTGATACTTTTTCCATCATAAGTCCTAATTGACCTGTACTTTCACCGGTAACTAACATTTGATAGGCTATTTCAGGAAATGCCCACTCACCTTTAAATGATTCTGAAATATTTTCTCCTTTAGCTAGGTTAGTCATAGTTTTAGATATTATTTTCTTGTATACTTCATTAGAGGTAATACGTGACAAAATTTCCATAGAGTCAGTTATAAAGACACCGTGATTTAATAAGGATGAAAATGTTTTTGTAAAATTATATATTTCCTTATAAATTATGATATTGCCAATACCAGGTAATTTCATACCAATGATTTGGACAATAGTGCGAAAAGACTTAATCCTAGTATAACAGTACCACGCGACAAGGATTACAACTGCTAGTACTACTAGAATGATGATATAGTTATTTTGCAGGAAGTTAGATACTCCTATAATAAAGACAGTTATAGCTGGTAGCGAAGCTCCTTGTCCTTCATATAAATCTATAAATTGTGGTACTAAATATAAAAGCATAAAAATAGTGACACCGATAGCTAAAATAATAACTATGATAGGATAAGTCATGGCACTCTTCATTTGCTTTTTTACTTGTTCCATAGATTCATAGTATTCGGCCATATCATCAAGAATAGTTGTTAGATCTCCTGTCATTTCAGCGGATCTAACCATATTGATAAGTAGTGCTGGAAAAACATTATCTTGTTTTTCCATGGCATCACTTAGATTGTCTCCTTTTAATAAATCATATAATAATTTTTGATAAGCTTGCCTTTGATTAACTTTCGTAGCTTGAGATGACAGGATTTTGACAGCATCAACTAACGGTATTCCCGCTTTGACGTAGGTAGATAATTGGGTTAAGTCAAAAGCCAAATCTCCAACGGGAATTTTTTTATTTATGACAATATCTACATCATACTTTTTCTTGGGTTCTACTTTAATGTTAGTGTAACCATGTAGTTCTAAGAAGTGAGTACAATCACTTATACTTTCGGCATCAAAAGTTCCTGATATTTTCCTGCCAGTTGGGGTTGTAGCCTTATAGCGAAAAGGAAATAAATTTCTTGTTTCTTTTACTTTTTCATGGTGCTTAATACCACTTAAGTTTGAGTCTTCCATGCCAGGAGTTAATTGTTCTATGGGAGTAGATGATTTTGTAGGTGGTGGCGTTGCTTGATTGGGGGTAGGACTCGGTGGAGTATTCGGCTGAGACTGAGGCTGAGGTGGAATTATATTGGCGGAAAGAGGGGTTATATTGATGGGGGTCGTGGGTTGAGTATTTGTTTCCGGCTCTTTTGCTTTGCTTTTTTCTTTTTTAGACTTAAATAACCCCTTAAAAAATGAGTTTTTTCCTTTTTCTTTTTCTTCCATAAGAATCTGCTCCTATCTTCTTTATATTTTAGCAAATATTTTTTTTAATTTAAAGAGATATCATAAAACTTTTTAACGTTTTTACATATAATAAACAAAAGGGGTGAGAAGATGTATAACAATCCTTTCTTTTATGGAGGCCCTGGAGCTTTAGCAAGGCGAGGTCTTTTCCAAAGCTTAAGAGGTATTAATTGGGGAAATTTTCTAAGTAATACGCAAAAAACATTGGGCGTTATAAATCAAGCTATACCAATTGTGTATCAGGTTAAACCCATTATGAGAAATGCTAAAACTATGTTTAAAATAGCTGATACTTTAAGGAGGCCGGATAACCTTGATACTGCAAGCACTGCCATAAGCAATAAAACCAGCGAAAATGTTTCTAGAGTTAGTGAAAGCGACAAACCAATCTTTTTCCTATAATTTTTTTGAGTTGTATTTTTCTATAAAAGAGGCACGATACTCTAAGAGGGTATCTTTTTTGATGGCTTCTCTTAATTCTTCAGTTAATTTAATTAAAAAACGAATATTATGAATTGATAAAAGAGTGCCACCAAGCATTTCTTTAGATGTAATCAGGTGTCTAAGATAAGATTTAGTATAGTTTTGACAGGTGTAACAATCGCAAGTGGGATCTAGAGGGGTGAAATCTCTTAGGAATTGGTGATTGTGTAAATTTATCTTGCCATCTCTTGTAAAAGCTTGTCCGTGTCTAGCAATACGTGTAGGGAGAACGCAATCAAATATATCTATTCCTCGACAGACTCCTTCAATAATATCAATAGGGTCCCCTACTCCCATTAAATATCGTACCTTATTTTCAGGAAGATAGCGCACGCCATCCTCAATCATTTTGTACATGACTTCCTTGCTTTCACCTACTGAAGTACCACCTATGGAATAACCATCAAAATCCATTTCAACCGTCTTTTTACAACTATATTCTCTCAAATCTGTGTACTCCCCACCTTGAACTATACCAAATAAAGCTTGATGTTCATTATTATGAACAGTTTTTCCTCTTTGCGCCCATCTTAAGGTTCTATTAACAGATTCTTTCATGTACTCATAGCTCACAGGATATGGTGGACATTCATCAAAGCTCATAGCAATATCGCTATCTAATTTATTCTGAATTTCAATAGATTTCTCAGGTGTTAAGAAAAGATTTTGCCCGTCAATATGGCTTTTAAAATGAACTCCTTCTTCGCTAATGTCTTTTTCTTTGTCTTTAGCTAAGGAAAAAACTTGGAACCCACCACTATCAGTTAAAATGGGGCCAGGATAGTTCATAAAACGGTGTAGGCCACCAGCTTCTTTTATAATATCTTCACCTGGACGAAGCCATAAATGATAAGTATTGGCCAAGACTACTCCTGCATGTGTAGATTGTACTTGTTCGGCTGTTAAGCCCTTGATTGTGGCCCTTGTACCAACTGGCATAAACATAGGAGTTTCGTACTCCCCTCTTCTAGTTTGTAAAATACCAAATCTTGCTTGCGTATGTGTTTCTTTTTTTAGTAATTGATAATTAATTTTCATAGTAAGCTCATCCTTTCGTTTTAGCAGAAAAATTAACTGTATAGCAGTTCTTTTGATATCTAAACTATACTACTTTTTAAGTTTATTCTCAAGAAATTATTAAATTTGAGGTAAGTATTAAAGTTTTGTTTCTATATGAAGTTTTAGCTTTGGAGAGAGTCTCAACAATAATTGTTTATATGACTATGCGTTGTTTGAAAAAAGAATGTGTAGTTTTTATAGAGCTTTGAAAGAAGTTTTTTAAATCAGTCATATCAACCAAATATGATGAAAACAAATTTTTTAAGACTATTTCTTACTTCTATATCAATAATTTTATGAGCTTTTTATTTAATTCAAATTATTAAAATGAGTGATGATATTTTTTGATAAATTAATTTCAATACTACCAGAACTACTTGTGACATAGGTCTTAACATGATATTTTTTTAAAGTGTCAAGAGTTACTTGATGTGGGTGATTAAATTTGTTATCAACTCCGGCAGATATTAAAGCTATGTCGGGGTTTGTTTTTTCTAAAAGACTTTTGCTGGTACTTGTTTTACTACCATGGTGTCCTATTTTAAGTACGTCAATCTTGTTTAACTCATAGTTATTAAGGATAAATTGTTCACTCTTTTTACTGGCATCACCCATTAATAAAATCTTATAGTTTTTATTTTGACAGTATAAAATGATACTACTGTCATTTTCGTCTTGGAGGTCTTTATTTAAAGACATAAAATTAAAGTTTCCCACTTTAAAGGTCATATCTTGCTTCAGGACTTTAACTCGATTGGTGGTTAGTAGTTGTTTTTCATAATAATTAATTTTGCCCTCGTTTATAAAAATATTATTTACTTTAAAATGAGCAATGATGTTTGATGCTTCGCCTAAGTGATCATAATCTCCATGAGTTAGAACTAAATAATTTAGAGATCTTATACCTTTAGATTTTAGGTAAGGAAGGATGACATTATCGCTGAGAGTATGATTTTCTTCTTGTTGATATGAGCGTTTACCTCCTGTGTCAATCAGTACATTTTGGTTGTGTGAGTGAATTAAAATACAATCTCCTTGGCCAACATCAAGCATATAAAGATAATCGGAATCAAAAATAATATTTTTGTGATAATGAAAAAGCAAAAGGAGGAGAAAAAATAGGACGAATTTTTTCTGTTTAGTTTTATAAATAAGGATAAGAAGAAAGAGATATAAAATATAAAAGATAAAAGGAACACTAGGAAATATTAATTTGCCAAAATTAATATGGCTTAAAAAAAGTGATGTACTTTCTAATATTTTTATAACGATAACAAGAAGATAATCTAGAGGGGGAAATAGTAAAGTAAGGATAGTTAAAGGGAAAAGTAGATTATTAACAAAAGGTACATAAAATATGTTATAAATAATACTTAAAATATTGAACTGATAAAAAGTAGATAAAGTAATAGGAATACTAACTAAAAAGGAAATTAATGATGTTATAAATAATAATTTTATTTTTCGATATTTTTCTAAAGTACTACTACAAAAAATAAGACTAAAGCTTATTAGGTAGGAATAAAGAAAGCCAAGATCATAGATATAATATGGATTAATAAGTAAAGTAAGGCTTAATGTTACAATGAAAAGATTGATGTTAGTTACGTAAAAATAATGGTATTTATTGATAGAAGATAGTAAAAAGAAAAGAACAGCTCTTAAAACAGCAGGTTGAAAGCCAGTAAGAAATAAGTACAAAATAATAAAACTATTGGTGATAATATAACTACTTTTTTCTTTTAGTTTAAGTTTTTTTAAAAGGCGAAAAACTACTTCTGCGAGTACACTTACTTGAGTACCGGATATGGCAAAAAGATGACTAATGCCATTTTCTCTAAAGCTTGCGATGACGTTTTTAGAGACAGTGTTACTATCCCCTAATAGCATCATTTTAATATAAGAGCTTGACTCAAAGCGATTCATATACGAAATAAGAAAATTTTTTAAAGAGTAAAGTGGTTTTTTACTTTGGGATAAATACGTAATTTTATCGGCTTGGAAAAGGTAATTTATTTTTTTTATTTTCAAATATTTTTGATAATCAAAAGTGTTTTCTACTCTACTGGAAGTTATAGTTATTGTCTTTCCCTCTAATTCAACTATGTTGCCTACTTTCATAAATGATAGCAGATTGGAAAAATTCTCATCTTTATTATCATAGTAAGTGGCAATAATATTTTCTTTGTGATTTAATTTTATAGTTAATTTAATTGTATTGTTTGTCAATAAGTTGTCAGTAATGACACCCTTAATAGTTTTAGTGCTGGTATCTAGTATGCTTTTGGGGGAAGAATTTAGACGAAAGATACAGATGATGCTACAAACGATAAGAAGAAAATAATAGATTTTATTCGATAGTAATATATGTCTTAATTTGAGCAAAGAGACTATCTCCTATTCCCTCGACATTTTTTATTTCTTCTATATCTGTAAAGGGGCCTTTTTCGGTACGATATTTTATGATATTTAAAGCCTTAGTCTCTCCTATTCCTGGTAAAGTTTGCAGGTCGGTAGCAGTTGCACTGTTGATGTTAAGGAGAGTTTGCTCGTTAGTTTTATTTTCTTCATAACCACTTGAACTCTTATCAATACAAGCATCGTTTGTTAAAGCATTATCATCTTTTTGATTACACTTATCAATTACTTGATTCATGATTTGCGTAGTTGTCTTAAAGTCAGCTACTTCTTGCTTGCTAAATATTATAATAACCATTTCATCAGTTATTTTCTTGCTGAGGTTTATGACAGTAGTATCGGCGTTTTCTGTTAAACCACCAGCTTTATTAATGACATCGATAACACGCTCGCCCATATTTAGGGAGTAGATACCGGGATTATTGATTTCACCTTTAATGTCTACTTTATATATAGTTTCTTCTTTCTTCGCGTTTTTTGATGATTTATCGTTAGAACTTTTTTTGCTAACAATTGCGCTACTAGTCTCTTTAGGTTCAGCCTCTTGAAGTTTATCATGATTTTTGAAGTAATAATAAGATATAGCACTACCACAAGTAATAAAGAAAATGATAGCGATTAATATTTCTTTTCTATGTCTATAACCAAATGACATATTAACACCTCCTAATGTATTATTAAAAGGTAAAAAGAAAAAAACTACAAAAGTAGTTTAATTTAGTAAATAAATACCAATATTTAGATAAGTTGCGAATAAGGTCCATGCTAAATATGGTATTTGCAAATAAGCACTTAGTTTGTTTTCTCTATAAAATGACTTTAGCAAAGAGACAATTGTAATATCTAATATTAAAATCCATGCAATTGATACAAAATACCATTTAAAAATGAAAAATATGATGGACCATAAATAATTAATTATTAATGACGTATAATATAACTTTTTATCTTTATAATTAGGATTTTTCTTAATGATAAGATAATAACCAATTCCTAGAAGAAGATAAATAATAGTCCACGCAACAGGGAAAATAAAAGATGGCGGAGATAATGGTGGTTTATTTAAAGTTTTGTAATCAATATGAGATGAAATAATAAAGCCTACTAGTCCTCCACCAATCAGAGGAGTAAAAATAGTAAAAAATTTTTTCAAAAATTCTTTCAAAAATATCACCTATTATAATGTATACTGATTTAAATGTTTTTATGCGGCTTTTTTAGAATTTTTTAATTTATTGTTTTGTCTCAACTCATTTCTAATACCTGTTTCGATGCTTACCCTTTGAACAGCTGTCAAGGCGGCAATTAAACAAATAGTAAAACTTCCACCATAACTCATGAAAGGAAGTGGTACACCTGTCATTGGCATTAGGCCTAAAATTCCCAGTAGATTTACGGCAATGTGAAAGAAAATGTAGATGGCTACTCCATAACAGATGGTACTACCTCTATTAGTGTAACTGCGACGACCGATTATGATAATTTTAAGAAGAACAGCTATATACATAATGATAATGATGATGCCAGCAATAGCCCCAAGTTCTTCAACTGTTATGGTAAAGATAAAATCTGTATAAGGCTCTGGTAAATATAAATATTTTTGAGTACTGTTACCAAGGCCTTTACCAGTTAGACCACCATTATTGATAGCAATATAACCATTGCATACTTGATTGCCAGTTGTTAAAAGACGGTCACAAGGTCTTTGAAAATTTAGTCTTTCCATTTGACGTGATAAAATTAATTGTTTACCTGATGATAAAAGGACAATGGACATGATGATAATGAAGCCAATACCCGTGAAAAGGAGCCCTGACTTAATGGCTTTAGGAACTGGTTGGGCCAAGAAAATCATGAAGACAATGCCTAAATAAATAATAGTTGTTCCAAGATCTGGTTGAACAAATATTAGGATACCAATAATTCCACATAAAATGAGTGGAAAGCAACTAACCCAATATGAATCAAGTTTATTTTTATTAGTTTCATAATATTCAGCAAGCCAAATGATAGATATAACTTTCATAAATTCGCTTGGCTGAAAGCTAAAAATACCTAGATCATACCAACTAATAGCTTGATTTTGTGCTTTACCAATGAATAATAATGCGAATAAAGATATTCCCACCAAAATAAAAAGCATCCAGGAAATTATACCATACAATTTAGTATTAAATCTAATCATGATGAGAGAAAAGATAAATCCGATTATCAAAAAAACTGCTTGTTTGACAAAATAATTGTATGGGCTAACTGCGTGTGACATGTAAGCAGTAACATTGGATGAGGAAAAAACCATTATTAGGCCTACTACAAAAAGTATAATAGACATAATAAATAATGGTCTATCAAAATGTTTAATAACTTTTTTCATAGGCCCTCCTTATATTATATATAACATATATTTAATTATTTTTCTATGTTATTTGCCATTAAGATAATTATATTTACAGTCATAATGAACACTTTTTTAAATTCATCATATCTTATAGTAGAACAACAAAGGAGGATGAGTTATGTATTATTATGGTGGAGGTAGTTGTGGATGTTCTGGAATGAATTATCAAACTCCTTACTACCCAGTATATAATTATGGTAACAATAACAATAATTCTACTTACGCTATTATTTTAGTATTATTTATCTTACTTGTTATTGTAATTGGTACAAGATTCGTAAACTAGAGCTTAGGGCTCTTTTTCTTTACTTTGAAGAATTTAGGGTGTATAATAACACTGTCGAAAAAAGGCTAACTAGAGCTAGGAGATGAGGTTATGCTAAAAACGAAAGATATTATTGATGAGAAAAATAAAATACTTAGGACTGTTAGTAAGGAAGTAGTGTTTCCTCTATCTGATAAAGATAAAAAAGTAATCAATGAAATGATTGAATATTTAACTAATAGTCAAATTGAAGAGTTAGCTGATAAGTATGATTTAAGACCAGGTATGGGAATGGCTGCAATTCAGTTGGGTATACCAAAAAGATACTTTGTAGTAGTACATGAGTATGAAGACAAAAAATTTAATAATTATGTTATAATTAATCCTAAAATTGTAAGTACCTCAGAAGAAAAAATTTATGTGACTGATGGTGAGGGTTGCTTAAGTGTTAATAGAGAAACAGTGGGAATTACACCTAGATATGCTCGTGTAACCTTAGAGGGATATGATATTGAAGGTAATAAAATTAAAGTGCGTGGTCGTGAAGAATTAGCCGTAGCATTTCAGCATGAATATGATCATTTAAACGGAATTTTATTTGTTGATAAAATTGATAAGAAAAACCCTTTCAAAGATCAAGATAAAATGAGAGGAATATAAAAACGTTAAAACTAGAAAATAGTTCAAACGTTTTTGTTTTGGTTAACTTTAATTATAAATTTTAGATGGGTATTATCAAAAATAAACTTATGATAGACAAGTTATATTAGAATACATTATTAGTTATATGTTTTGGAAGATATAATACCTGGAATTATTTATATTATATTAAAGAGTTAAAGATACTGTTGGCATTGGTAAAATCAGCAATTTCTCTAAAATTATCTATGTATTTAGATTTGTCATTGTTATAGTTTAAATAATAGGCATGTTCCCACATATCGATATTAAAAAGTGGTATATACCCTAAGGAAAAAGGTGTTGTTTGATTTGGAAGATTGATAATATCTAATTGTTTTTTGTCATTGGTTACTAAGAAAGTATAACCAGAGCCTTTTAAAGATAACGCTTTGTTTTTGAATTCTTCAAAGAAATTATCAAAAGTTTTATATTTTAAGTCTATAGCTTGTTTTAGTTTGCCTATTGGTAATTGTCTATTGTTACTAGCAATGCTTTTCCAGTATAAGTTGTGGTTTAATACTCCTCCTAAATTAAAAGTAATGTCTTCTTGGTCCGATATATTAAATTCATCTATATGATATAGTAGTTCGACTAAACCATATCTAAAGTCATAGTTATTTTGAATCAGTAAAGCATTAAGCTTATTTAGATAATTTTTTTCGTGTTTGTTATAATGTAGTCCCATAGTATGAGTATCAATGTATGGTTCTAAATCTTGATATTGATATGCCAGATTTGGCAGTTTATACATAATATTCCTCCCCTATATTATATGAATTACATTAGAATAATTTATTTTTTAGTAACTGCTAGTTATTAGCGTCAAAATAACTAAATCAATATTGCAATAGTTGCTAAATAATATTTAGTTGATAGAATTATTTAAAAGATTATTCTTTTACTTTATATTATTTTCTAGCATTCTCTATTTGAATTATTTGCGGGTATATTCACTTTAAATTATTGTTTATTTAGTAAGCGAGGAATAATCTTTTCAAATTGAAAAATTTGTGTGTAATAAGATATGTGTTGAGATTTTTTCTTTACTTTAGTGAGGTTTATAATAATCAACCCTTTTTCTTTTGTATAATTTTATTTTTGATAATATTCATTATCGTTATAGACTTTTCGTTGGAAATTTGGTACACTAATCATGTGATTTGCCGATATAGTTTAGTGGTAAAACAGATCCTTGGTAAGGATCAGCGGACAGTTCAATTCTGTCTTTCGGCACCATTTTTTGAAAATGTAATTAGTGTAAAAAATGACTAATTTATATAGATTGTAATATATTTACTTTTATACATATAATTTTTCAATAATTTAAATTACATTAAAGGTGATGAGTGTATGGAGATAAGTAATATTATAGATAATAGTGCAGTAGGAAATGAAAATAATATAGTTTTTTATACCGATGATGATGGAAATACAAAAATTGAAGTGATTTTAAATAACGAAAATGTTTGGCTTAACACAGAATCACTTTCTAAACTATTTAAGATTGATAGAACAGGTATAACTAGACATATAAATAATATTTATAAAGATGAGGAATTAGAAAAAAATAGCACATGTGCAAAAATTGCACATGTGGGTAATAATAAACAAAATTATGTTACAAGTTATTATAATTTAGATATGATAATATCTATAGGTTTTAGAGTTAATTCTAAAGTTGCTATAAACTTTAGAAAATGGGCTAATAAAATTATGAAAGATTATATGGTACAAGGATTTGCTCTCAATGATGATAGATTTATGAAAGCAAGGAAATCTGATCAAGAATATTTTAAGAGATTACTTGAAAGAATAAAATTAATTCGTACTAGTGAAAGAATGTTTTATCAGAAAATCACAGATATATTTGCTGAATGCTCTATTGATTATGACAAAAATAGTGATATAGCAAAAGATTTTTATTCATCTATACAAAATAAATTTCATTTTGCGATTACTGGAAATACTGCAGCAGAAATTGTTTATAATAGAGCAGATAGTAAGAAAGAAAATATGGGACTTACAAATTGGGAAAAATCTCCTGATGGAAAAATTTTGAAATCAGATGTAGTTATTGCTAAAAACTATTTGAGTGAGGAAGAAATAAAAAGATTAAATAATCTAGTAAACTTGTTTTTAGATATAGCAGAGGATAATGCTTTAAGAAATATAGTAATGAGTATGAATGATTGGAAAAATGAAGTGGAAACTTCTTTGAAATTACTTCATTATAATATATTGGATAATAAGGGAACTATATCTCATGAAAAAGTGAAAAATAAGGCTGAGAGTGAATATGAAAAATATAAAGTTATTCAAGATAAGAATTTTGTTTCAGATTTTGATAAATTAATTTTAGAAACTAAGGGCCTGCAAAAAAAATCTTCGTAATATAAATGGAATAATATTTTATAGAAGATATAATTAACAAAAATGAAAACGTGTGTGAATTTTAGGTAAAAATGTTACATAGGTTGGTAGTCAATTTTAAGTGAAAATGTTACATGTAAAATTGCACA
>CANRBB010000016.1 GCA_947628745.1 uncultured Bacilli bacterium
TTTTATAATTTTTTCTACAACCTTTTATAATTTTTTCTGTAACCGAAGCAAACTACACTTTGTATGACTAAATTTAATTTGTTTTTTTGATTATCAAAATGTTTCTAAGGCTATTTTCATATGGTAGATAAAATGTTTCTCGTTTAATTAATTTTAGATGATATTTTTTAAGTAAAACGTTGGCATTTTTCAGTTCTTGGTCTACACTAGCTTTTAGAGGAACAAATAATGTGGATGGAGTTAATAATTTGTGAATATACTTGATTAGGGTTGGTAAATTGGCTACCGCTCTAGTTGTTATTATATCGAAGTTTTGGTTACTGATATTTTCCACTCTTTCATGAATGGCAATAATTTTTTTTAGATTTAATTCTTCTATAACATGATTTAAAAATTTTACTCTTTTTTCCAAAGCATCTATAAGAATTATTTCTAAGTCTGGGAAAAAAATTTTTAATACTACTCCTGGAAAGCCAGCTCCTGTACCAAAATCTAACAATTTTTTATGCGAATTAAGATTAATCACTTTAGTAATTGTTAAGCTATCATAGAAATGTTTTAAATACACTTGCTTTTTTTCTGTAATAGCTGTTAAATTCATCATATTATTCCATTCAATTAGAATATGATAATACTTATCCAGTAAATTTAATTGTTCTTTAGTTGGTATTATATTTATTTTGAGTAGCTCCTGTTTAAATTCTTCTTCAGTCATTTTTGGCTCCTTTTTTTAAATAAACCATAAGTATTGCTATATCCGATGGATTAACACCACTAATCATAGCTGCCTGTCTTAAAGTACGTGGTCTAATTTGTTCTAATTTTTCTTTTGCTTCACTTGCTATATTCGGTATTTTGGAGTATTCGATATTATCTGGAATTTGCTTTTGCTCTAAATCTAACATCTTGCGGGCCTCTCTTTGTGCTTTTTCTATGTATCCTCCATATTTGGCATTGATTGTAACTTGCTCAATCACGTCTTCGGGATAATTAAAGGTTATAAATTTTTGTATATTATTGATTTCTATTTCCGGACGTTTTAATAAGTCATATAGAGATATTCTATCTTTGATAGCACTAGTGTTTACGTGCTCTAAATATTTATTTATGTCTTTTTGAGGCGTTATATAAGTATTTTTTAATTTTTCTTCAAGAGAAGCTATGTTTTCTTTTTTTTCTAGGAGATCTTGATACTGTTTTTCTGTGATAAGTCCAACATCATATCCATATTTTCTAAGACGCAAATCAGCGTTATCATGTCGCAGAAGTAATCTATATTCTGCTCGTGACGTTAATAAACGATAGGGATCTTTTATGCCTTTTGTTGTTAAATCGTCTATTAAAACACCGATATAAGCTTCATTCCTTTTCAAAATCAGAGGTTCTTTATGCTCTATTTTTAATGCAGCATTGATTCCTGCTATTATACCTTGTCCAGCAGCTTCTTCATATCCACTTGTACCATTTATTTGTCCTGCTGTGAATAAATTTTCAATTATTTTAGTTTCTAAACTTGCTTTTAATTGTCTTGGGTCAATGGCATCATACTCAATAGCATATGCATATTTCAATATAGTGGCATTTTGTAGGCCGGGAAGTGAGTGAACCATTTGTTCTTGAATGTCATGTGGCATACTAGTTGAAAAGCCTTGTAAATAAATGTCATCGTAATATATACTCTCAGGTTCAAGGAATAGCTGATGTCTTTCTTTATCACTAAAGCGTACTACTTTATCTTCTATGGATGGACAGTAACGTGGACCAACTCCTTCGACATAACCTCCATACATACTAGATTTTGATAAGTTTTCTTTTATAATATTATGAGTTTTTTCATTAGTATAGATGAGGTAACATGGTTCTTGTTTGGTGTAATCGTAATAGGCTTTTTTATCAAAGGAAAAGGTATAACAAATATTATCTCCTGTTTCTAATTGAGCTTGTGTAAAGTCAATACTATCCTTTTTTATTCTTGGGGGAGTGCCGGTTTTTAATCTTAGTATTTTAAACCCATTTTTTTTAAGGTCATCACTTAAAAACTTTGAATTTTTTTCACCATGAGGACCTCCAAAATATTTATCACAACCTGTTAGTATCTGTGATTTTAAATATGTACCCGTAGTAAGAATTACTATATCCGAAGTAATTTTTGTTCCGTCTTGTAAAATTACACCTCTTATTTTATTATCTTTTATATCTAAATGCTCAACCATTCCTTCTTTAATTTCTAAGTTAGGAGTTGACTGTAATGTTTTTAACATTTCTTTTGGATATACTATTTTATCAGCCTGAGCTCTCAAAGCTTGAACGGCAGGACCTTTTTTTGTATTTAACATTTTTATTTGAAGGGCCGCTTTATCAGCATTTCGTCCCATTTCTCCACCTAGTGCATCAATTTCTCTCACAACTATACCTTTAGCTGGACCACCAATTGACGGATTACAAGGCATATCTGCTATATTTTTTATATTTCCGGTCAATAATAATGTTTTATGTTTTTTTCTAGCACAGGCAAGGCTGGCTTCACAACCAGCATGGCCTCCTCCTACTACAATTACTTCATATTTCATGCTTTTCAACTCCTCATATAATACTAAATTAAGTTTTTACATCAATCAATTTTTGTTCTATTTTAAAAAAATATTAAACTTTGTTAGATTATTGTGCCATTGTGTTATTATTTTATTGAAATTGATAACTAAAATCTATTTTGTAAAATTTTTTCATGCAGATGTTATATGTTTTTATTTTCCTACACAAAAGTTTCTAAATAGATTATCTATAACTTCTTCGCTATACGTAATACCTATTATTTCTCCTAATTTATTGAAAGCGTCTAATATATCTATCTGAATAATATCGACGGGAAGATTATTTTTTAAAGAATTTAAGGCTTGTTTTAGAGAATCTAAGGCTTGTTTTGCAATTGATATTTGTCTGGCATTGGATAAATAAGTGAGATTTAAAGTAGAAATTTTATCCATATTAAATAGTTCACATATTTTTTCTTTTAGGTCTTTTAAACCAGCAGGTGTCTTTGTATTAGTTTTTACAATATTTCTATCTTTTAATGATTCAATATTAATGTGTTGTTTTAAATCACTTTTATTGATAACTACAATACTTGTTTTATGAAGTGTTTTTTCTAAAAGTTCTTGATCTATTGCTGATAATTGTTCGTTACCATTTAGAATGACTAAGATTAAATCTGCTTGAGAAATTAAATCTAGACTTTTTTGGACTCCTATTTGTTCGATTAAATCTTTGGTTTGTCTAATACCAGCAGTATCTATTATGTTAAGTGGTATTCCTTTTATATTTATATTTCCTTCTACCAAATCTCGTGTAGTACCTTCTATATTTGTAACAATGGCTTTGTCATACTCTAATAGACTATTTAAAATACTACTTTTTCCTACATTTGGTCTACCTATAATTAAAGTTTTTATACCTGCTTTTAAAGATTGCCTTTCTTCTGATTGTTCAATTATTTCATTTAATTCTTTGATTTGGTTTGTTAATTTTTGAGATATTTTTTCCTTTGTTATTATTTCTATATCTTGATATTCTGGATAATCTATATTAACTTCAATATGAGAAATTAAATCATTCAACTCATTTCGATATGCTTTAATTATTTTAGTAGTCCTTCCTTCTAATGACTTTAGAGCGCAGATGCGGTCGTCATTATTTTGACTAGCGATTATATCCATAACAGCTTCACTTTGGGATAAATCTAGGCGACCATTGAGGAATGCTCTTTTGGTAAATTCTCCTGGTTCTGCTAATCGTGCACCATGATTTAATACTGTTTCTAAAACTTTATTAGTAGTATTTATACCTCCATGACAATTTATTTCTACAACGTTTTCCTTGGTGTAAGTTCGAGGAGCACGCATTACTGTAACTAATACTTCGTCTATTGGTGTTTCATAATCTACTATATGACCGTAGTGAATAGTATGAGTTGGTGCTTTTTCTAAATCTTTTCCAGTAAATATTTCATTAGCTATTTTTATAGAATCTTTGCCACTTAGTCTAATAATTGAAATGGCTCCAACGCCTACTGCTGTTGCTACGGCGGCTATTGTATCATTCATTTTTTTCACCTCCTATAATAAAGTCAGGTATTTTCCCCTAAACTTTATTGATTTATTATATATTATTAGGTCTTCTTAGGTTTATTTTTTAAAAAGAGAAGACTTAATCTTCTCTAGGTTTTATAATTACACAACGGTTAGGCTCTTCACCGGTACTTTCTGTATATACTCTTTTATTATTAGATAAGGCATTATGAACAATTCTTCGTTCATATGAATTCATAGAATCTAACTTTGTTTCAACTTTTGTAACTGCTACTTCGTTTGCTATGTTTTTAGCAAGTCTGATTATATTTCTTTCTTTTTGTTCTTGATAATTATTTACATCTAGGACAAACTTAAACGGTTTATTTATTTCTTTTAATATTACCTGACTGAGAATAGTATGTAATGCTTTTAAATTTTTGCCATTTTTGCCAATTAGTAATGAATCGTTATTAGAATAGATTTGGTATACAGGTACTTCTTTTTTATTAAATATTTCTATTTTGACAGTATAACCCATCTGTTTTAAAATTGTCTTTAAATATTCTTTTATAAAGTTAATTAGTTCTCTTTTTTCTATAACTTCAATTTCTACTTTGGTTGTAAATATACCTTTCTTGGTAGTTAATTCATTTATAATTAAATTATCTTCTGTATCTTGTAATTTTATTTTGGCTTGATTAATGGCATCTTCTAATGATTTTCCAACAAAATTATGCTTTTCCATACTTTACTTTACTTCCTTTCTTATTACTAGTTTTCTTTTTTTTCGAATTATTTACAATTTTGTTTTGAATAATTGTACATAGATTATTGAAAAACCAATAAATACATAAAGCTGATGGCATAAATAATGCAGTTACTATAATCATAATGCTCATAAAAATAGGCATTGATTTCATACTATCATCCATTGGTTGATTAGACATATTCATTCTAAATGAATAATATGTTGTTAATGATATTAAAACCATTAATATAATATAGATATAAAAATGTGGTCTACTAAATCCTATCCATGGTGTTGTACCTAGTTGTAATCCTAAAAAATTATCTTCAAATATAGCTGGAAATCTTTGTACTGCTTCATAAAAAGCAATAAATAGAGGTAATTGTATAAAAGAAAATAAGCAACCTGCTAAAGGATTTATATTATATTTCTTGTAAATCATCATCATTTCTTGATTTTGCTTGGCTAAAGAAGCCTCATCTTGCTTACCTGCATATTTTTTTTGAATTCTCAAAAGTTCAGGGTTAGCTTCTTGTAAGACTTTAGACTGCTGAGCTGCTTTTTTGGATAGGGGATACGTTAGTAATCTTATAATCACAGTAACAAGTATTAGTGCAATAGCATAATTACCTGTGTTTTTTCCTAATTGTAAAATGAAAAATGCAAGAGGTTTTACAAATATAGATGTCCATATACCTTCATATTTTCCAGAATTTATCTTAAAGCTATCACAATCTGGAAGCTTATCTATGTTAACTTTATTTTTCTTATATTGTTTGATAGATTTTTCATCTTGTGGCTTACATAAAATATTCTCTGTTAAATTTTGACCCGTTTCAGGATTTTTAACAGCTTGTTTTTTACTATCTACTAATGTTTTTGTACAGCCAGTAGTTAAAAATAGAATAAATATAACCAATATTAAAGTAAATAATTTAGTTTTTGATTTTTTTTGTGTGCTCATTTTGTACCTCCTCTTGTAAAAGCGTAATTAAACTATCCTTTAGCTCTTGAAATGATTTAGATAAAGCATTACTCCTTAGTATTATAATATAATCATTGGAATTTGTATATAATTTAATGTATATATCAATAATACTTCTTATTTTCCTTTTATATTTGTTTCTAATAACTGCATTACCTATTTTTTTACCAACAGAAATGCCAAATCTATTATATGGCTTATCATTTTTTAGAAAATACACTACAAAATATTTATTTTTTAAACATATTCCTTGCTTGATAATATTGTTAAATTCCTGTTTAGTCTTAATGATATCCTTTTTTTTCATACAAATTAATCCTTTCACTTAACTACAATAATTTTTATACATTTCTTTTTTTGTTGGTTAAGCACACTAAATTTACGATTTTGCTAAAAAAAGCCACCATTATTCATATAAACAGTGGATTATTTACAAAGTGATTTACGACCTTTGCGACGACGACGATTTAAAATATTTGTTTTCTTTCTTGCAAAAAAACCTAATTTTTTCTGTTTATTACGGTTATTTGGTTGATATGTTCTTTTCATTTTCTCCACCTCCAAACATAAATCTCCATTATTATAATAATAAAAACAGTATTTTGTCAATTAAAATTGCTTTAGTACGAATGAAAATTACTATGTTATAAAAATTGGTAATAATTGATAAATATTAATAATAAGATATTTTGATAATTTTTTATGGATATATGTGTATACATATTTAGTTATTCGTGTAATGTTTTGATATGTTTAGGTACATATTTTCTTATTTTTATTTTTAATTAACAATTTCCACAAAGTTGTGGAATTATTAATTAAATGTGTTTATAAAAAAATTGTGGAAAATGTGGAAAACTTCTATTTATTATTGCTATATATAGATTTTAATTGTGGATAAATTTGTTAATTGCGTTGTTGATAAAATTTTTATAAAAATTTTGTTTCTTTTTTCAACAAATTGCTTTATTATATTGTTGTAATTTTATGTTTTGGGGAGATGGTTGAATGAATGTTGACATTTTATGGCAAAATTTCTTAGATAAAATTAAACCCGACCTATCTTCTCTTGCATATACTACATGGTTTGCTGATACTAAATTATATAAGTTGGAAAATGATAAGGCTTTAATTATTGTACCAATGCAAATTCATAAAAAACATTTAGAAGATAATTACTTAGAACAAATTAAGGCAACACTTAATAGTGTTACTTCTGGTAATTATGAAATACAATTTTTATTGGAAGATGAAATTAGTGCAATAGAAAATGAAAATAAAAAGAATGAAGATTCCATTGAAATTAAGACACCTAGTGGATACAGTTTTGAACAAAGTAATTTAAATTCTAAATATACATTTGATAATTTCATAGTAGGAAACAGTAATAAGTTTGCACAGGCAGCGGCTTTATCAGTTGCTGAAAATCCCGGAAAGATGTATAATCCTTTGTTTTTATATGGAAACAGTGGTCTGGGAAAAACACATTTGATGCACGCAATTGGTAATTATATTGTGCAAAATAGTAATTGTCGAGTTCTTTATGTTACTAGTGATGAGTTTATTAATGATTTTATTAGTATTAATAAAAGAGATCCTAATGGCACCAATTTTAATCATGTTGAATTTTTTAAAAATAAATATAGAAATATAGATGTGTTAATTATTGATGATATACAATTTTTAGGGGGAGCCACACAAACACAGCAAGAGTTTTTCCACACCTTTAATACTCTTTATAGTGATTCTAAACAAATTATTATATCATCTGATAGGTCTCCGGATGATCTTAAGCTATTAGAAGATAGGCTCAGAACAAGATTTTGCTGGGGACTTACCGTAAATATTTTCCCTCCAGAAATTAATCTTAGAATAGAAATATTAAAGAGAAAGATTATTGCTGGTAATTTCGAGAAAGAAATATCTGATGATGTAATTCAATATATCGCTTCTAATATGGGTAATGATGTAAGACAATTGGAAGGTTCTATAACAAGGTTAGTAGCATATTCCACAATAATGGGTGGAACAGAAATAAACCTAGAATTAGCAATTGAAGCCCTTAAAGACTTTATTAGTAAGGGGATTAGTGAAAAAAATGATATACACAGGATACAAAAAGTGGTTTCAGAGTATTTTCAGATTAGCGTTGAAGATATTAGAAGTAAAAAAAGAAGTTCAAATATTGCTTTCCCTAGGCAAATTGCTATGTATTTGTGCCGAAAGTTAACTAGTGAATCTTTTCCTAAAATAGGAACAGAGTTTGGTGGCAAGGATCATTCGACAGTTATGCATAGCGTTGAAAAGATTGAAAATGAGATTAAAGTGAATCCTGATTTAGCTAATATCATTAACAAGTTAAAGGAGGATATACAATGAACTTGTGCATAAAAATGAATAATAAAAAAGTTTTCCACATATTAAATTTTAAAAAAATGGTATAAAATAAAAGAAAAAGTTGCTTTTTAACTTTTTCCACAGTAATAATAATAATAATAGAAAAGAAAGAAGGAATAATTATGAAATTAACAATTAAAAAAGATTTATTATTAGATTCATTAAATAAAGTATCAAAAGCTATTTCTACTAAAAACTTAATCCCTGTTTTATCTGGTATTAAATTTGAATTAACTAAGAAAAAATTAGTTTTAACTGCTTCTGATAATGATGTAACAATACAAACATCTATAAATTGTAGTAATGTAGACGAAGTTAAAGTAGAAGCTGAGGGTAGTATTATTATACAGGGTAAATATATTTTAGATATAGTTAGAAAACTACCTGATGAGTTTATTAATATTGAAGTAGTGGATGAGTTAAAAATATTAATTTACACAGAAAATAGTGAATTTAATTTGAATGGAATTGCTGAAGATGAATATCCTAAAGTATCTTTAGAAGAGAGTAAGAAAAAAATTAATATTAAAAGTTCTTTATTTAAAGAGCTAGTAAACCAAACAGCATTTGCTACATCTAATGAAGAGACTAAGCCAGTATTGACTGGTATAAACTTTAATATTGTTGGTGATATATTAGAGTGTAATGCTACGGATAGTTATAGATTAGCAAGAAAAATTGTCAAATTGGATAAAGCCAGTGATGAGAATTATAATATTGTTATACCAAGTCATAATATTGTAGAATTTTCTAAATTAATTGTTGATGATGATTATGACGTAGAGGTACATATTTTTAGTAATAAAGTTTTATTTAAATTTAATAATTTACTTTTTCAAAGCCGTTTAATTAATGGTACTTACCCAAACACAAGTAATTTATTGCCTAGTGAATTTAAATTAACTATTAATGCTAATATTAATGAATTTTATAGTGTTATTGATAGGGCTAGTATTTTAACAAGCGATAAAGAGAAAAATATTGTTACTTTAGAAACAGATGGTAATACATTAATATTAAAATCTTCATCTTTAGAAATTGGTAGGGTTGAAGAAAAAATGAAAATTACAAAAACTGGTGAGGAAAATATAAAAATATCATTTAGTGCTAGATATATGATGGAGGCATTAAGGTCATTTTCTGGGAATACGGTTCAAATCAATTATGTTGGTGAAGTAAAACCTATTATAGTTAATACAAAAGAAGATGAATCATTAACTCAATTAGTGTTACCTATTAGGACTTATTAAAATATTTGAAATTGTTTTATATGGTTAACATGTATGAAAATAGGAAAAATTTTATCCACAAATTTTGTGGATAAAAAATGTCGACCAAGAAGAAGTTAATAATTGATTTTTTTCAAAATAGAATAAAAGAAGAAATGAATTTGTTTTTACTATACACTTATTCATTTTTTTGTGCTTTGAACATAGTATATGATTTAATGGCTTATAATAAATCATATTATAGACCAGTATTTAATGTACATAAATATTTTTATTAAAAAATATAAAGATAGATTACTTTTTGTAATTTTACTAAAGAGTAAATATTATATAGATTAAATGGCATTAGACTAAAGGTGCGGGGGTGTAAGAGGATGAAATAATTTAGGTTTTATGAATTTTGATAAAAATAATGTGCTTTCCGACAAAATTTTACAAAATTCGATAAAAACATATGTTATATTTGAGGTGAAAGCAGAAAAAATGCTTTCGAATAGGGGGAAAATTATGATAAATGAATATGAAATTAATGAAGGCACACTTGCGATATTATCTGTTGATGATACCACGAGTAAAATTATGGAAGATAATGATAATTATCTAGTAAAAAAAAGTTCCTTTGAGGTAGTGGACCATAGCTGTAAATATTTTGGTAGTTCTTATGAAGGTAGAAAGCAGGGATCAAAAGAATTAATAGGAGCAAATTATAAGTTGCCTATTATAATTGAAGATGGAAGAAATATGGTATTTTTTCCTACCTTATCTGCAGAAGATAAAGATTGCGTATGGTTGGCTGTTAATAAGATAAAAAATTATGAGGCTTGTAATTATAATATAACCAAAATAACTTTTTTAAACGGAACTACATTAAAAGTACCATTATCTTATAGATCTTTTCAAAACCAGTTGTTTAGGGCTACTAGACTTAGTTATTTATTAAGTAGCAGAAAAAAAGACAAAGAAATTTTAAATTAAAATATTATATTTTATTATTAAAGTGAAATAATTCTATTTAAAATAAATAGTTTATTATTTCATTTTTTTAATTTATTTATGAATATCTAAATAAATATGATTAATGACTTAAAAATTTCACTTTATTTTTTAGTTATATTTTTTATGAAATTATAATTAACATATTTGTTATTTTTACCTGAGTAACACTTTTTTATTAAATTTTAGCTTTTTTTTCATAATTAATAGAAACTTGGTCCTTTCTATGATATAATATATACGTATGTATAGGAATACCGTAGTAGGGGATAGGTGATTGTATGGGCATTTTTTTAGGGTTTTAAATGAATATTAGTAAATTAAATTTAATAAATTTTAGAAATTATGTTAAATTAAGTATTAATTTGGGAGAAAATATAAATGTTTTTATTGGTAATAACGCTCAAGGGAAAACCAATATTTTAGAGTCTATTTTATTTCTTTCTTTAACTAAATCTTATCGATGTTTTAATGAATCTGATTTAGTAAGATTAGGTGCTAGTAAAACAATAGTAAAAGGAAGAATAAAAAATAATGATTTAGTCAAAGATTTAGAAATAGTGTTAAATGATGGTACAAAAAGTTTATCGATAAATAAAACAAAAATTAAAAAAGTATCAAATTATATTGCTAATTTAATAGTAATTTCTTTTACACCAGATGATATGGAAATTATAAAAAGTTCTCCTAGCATAAGAAGAAATATTCTAAACATACAAATAAGTCAACTATCTAAGGTTTATTTAGAAACTTATAATCAATATAATAAATTGTTAAAGACTAGAAATGAGTATTTAAAGATATTATTTACTAATAGTTTAGCAGATAAAAGTTATTTTGATATTATAACTGATAAGCTAATTGAAAAGGCCATTATAATTTATAAAATGAGAAAAAAGTATATTGATAATGTCAATCTATATATAAGTGAAATATATAACGATATAAATAAATCTAATGACAATTTAGTATTAAAATATGAGCCTAATATATTAATAAACGATTTTCAAGATGATAATATAAGAGATATTATGGCAAAAACATATAAAAAAAACTATGGTAAAGAGTTACATAATGGAATGACTTTATATGGTCCTCATCGAGATGATTTTTCTTTTTATATTTGTGAAAATAATCTTAAATTATTTGGTTCACAAGGTCAACAAAAATTAGCTATTTTAGCTTATAAGTTGGCTGAAATCAATATTTTTAAGGATGAATTGGGAATCACTCCTGTATTATTATTTGATGATATTTTCAGTGAGTTAGATATTAAGAAAAAGAATAGATTATTACGATATATACAAGAAGGTATTCAATCTATTATTACAACTACTGATTTGAAAAATATAAATAAGAAAAATTTAAAGGATGCATATATTTATGAAGTTGAAAATGGAAAAGTTGTAAGAAAGTAGGCATATAGTCTGAACAATAATTGTTTATGTGACTATGTGTTGCTTGAAAAAAGAAAGGAATGTGTGGTTTTTATGGATATAGAGGAAAAAGTTGAAACAAAGTATGATTCATCTGCTATTCAAGTTTTAGAAGGTTTGGAAGCGGTAAGAAAAAGGCCAGGAATGTATATTGGTTCTACAAGTTCGAGAGGATTACATCATTTGGTTTGGGAAATTGTAGATAATGCTATTGATGAAGCTTTGGCTGGATATTGTAAGCATATTGAGGTTACTATAAATAAAGATAATAGTGTAACGGTAAAAGATGATGGTAGAGGCATACCTGTTGATGTCCATCCAAAGACAGGGAAAAGTACGGTAGAGACGGTTTATACAGTATTACATGCTGGTGGTAAATTTGGCGGTGGAGGATATAAAGTATCAGGTGGTCTTCACGGTGTTGGTGCTAGTGTTGTTAATGCTTTGAGTGATTGGGTTGAGGTAAAAGTTTATAAAAATGGTAATGTTTATTATCAGCGTTATAGTAGTGGAGGTCATCCTGATGATGATTTAAAAATTATAGGTCAGTGTGATGCGAACCGTACAGGGACAACAGTCCAATTTAAACCTGATGATCAAATATTTACTGAAACTACAGTATTTGATTATGATATTTTGAAGACAAGATTGAAAGAATTAGCCTTTTTGAATAAAGGTTTACGTATTTCTTTGTATGATGATAGAGAAGCAGATAAAAAAGATAGCTTTTGTTATGAAGGTGGTCTTGTTGAATATGTAGAAATGCTTAATAAAAATAAGAACCCTATACATGATACTATTGTTGATATTGATGGAGAAGATAATGATATTAGAGTGGAGGTTGCCCTACAATATAATGAGACTTATAATTCTAGTATTTATTCCTTTGTTAATAATATTACAACTCCTGAGGGAGGTACTCATGAAGATGGTGTTAGAAGAGCTTTAACAAGAATATTAAACAAATATGCTATTGGTGCTGGGTTATTAAAAGATAAGGATGATTCTTTAACTGGTGATGATGTTAGAGAAGGAATAACTATGATTATTTCAATAAAGCATCCTAATCCTCAATTTGAGGGTCAAACAAAGACTAAGTTAGGTAATAGTGAGGTTAGGGGAATTACTGATAAGATTTTCTCCGAGGCTTTTGAGAGATTTTTAATGGAAAATCCAGCTCAAGCAAAAGTGATTGTTGAAAAATCTATGACTGCTAGTCGTGCAAGAGTGGCTGCTAAGAAGGCACGTGAATTGACTAGGAGAAAAGGTGATTTAGATATTACTAATTTCTATGGAAAACTTTCTGATTGTAAGAGTAAAGATGCTAGTGTAAGTGAAATATTTTTAGTCGAGGGAGATTCAGCTGGTGGTTCTGCAATAAAGGGAAGAGATAGTATGACGCAAGCCATATTACCTTTAAGAGGTAAAATTCTAAATGTTGAGAAGGCAAGACTTGATAGAGCTCTATCTAATGAAGAAATTAGAACGATTATTACTGCTTTTGGTACTGGTATTGGTGAAGAATTTGATTTATCTAAGCTTCGATATAATAAAATTATCATTATGACAGATGCTGATGTAGACGGAAGTCATATTCGAGTATTATTATTAACATTATTTTACAGATTTTTTAGACCAATTGTAGAGGCTGGTCATGTATATGCAGCTCAACCACCTTTATTTGTAATTAAACATGGGAAAACAATTAAATATGTTTTAAATGAACAGGAAAGAGATGAATATTTAGCTTCTTTATCTCCTAATACGAAATATGATATTATGCGTATGAAAGGTTTGGGAGAAATGGATGCAGAGGAATTAAATGAAACTACCATGGATATTAATAAAAGAATTTTAAGACAAATAACAGTGGATGATGCAATTTCTGCTGACGAGGTTTTCTCTAAATTAATGGGTGAGGAAGTTGAGCCTCGTAGAGAATTTATTGAAACCAATGCTACATATGTTGAAAACTTGGATATTTAGGAGGTTTTAGGATGGATAGATTAGAAAAAAATAATATAGTTAAAGAAGTTCAAGATTCGTTTTTGGAATATTCAATGAGTGTTATCGTTGCACGTGCTTTGCCTGATTTAAGAGATGGGTTAAAGCCTGTACATCGTAGAATTTTATATTCTATGTATGAATCTGGTTATACACCTGATAAGCCTCATAAAAAAAGTGCTAGAATAGTTGGAGATGTTATGGGTAAATATCATCCTCATGGTGATTCTTCAATATATGAAGCTATGGTTAGAATGGCCCAAGATTTTTCTTATAGGTATATGCTTGTTGATGGTCATGGTAATTTTGGTAACATTGAAGGCTATGGAGCAGCAGCAATGCGTTATACTGAATCTAGATTATCTAAAATATCTTTGGAATTGTTAAGAAATATCAATAAGGATACGGTTAATTTTTCTCCAAATTTTGATGAGAGTGAAAAGGAGCCTGATGTTTTACCTTCTAGGTTCCCTAATATTTTAGTAAATGGTACAACTGGTATTGCTGTTGGTATGGCTACCAATATTCCTCCACATAATCTTGGTGAAGTTATAGATGGTTGTGTTGCTTATATTGATAATCCTGATATTGATTTAGAGGGTTTAATGAAATATATTAAAGGCCCTGATTTTCCTACTGGAGCAATTATATTGGGTAATAGTGGTATACGTAAAGCATATGAAAGCGGTCGTGGTACTATTACTATTAGGAGTAAAGCACAAATAGAGGAAAAAAATGGTAAACAATATATAATTATTGATGAGGTTCCTTATGGTGTTAATACTTTAGAATTAAAAAATAAAGTTGCAGAGTTAGTTCATAATAAGGTCATTGATGGTATAGCTGATTATCATTCTGATTTAAAAGATGGTATTAAGATTACTATAACTTTAAAAAAGGATGCTAATGCTCAAGTTGTTTTAAACAAATTATATAAACATACTGCTTTTCAAACTAGTTATGGAATTATTTTCTTAATGCTTGATCAAGGTGTTCCTAAGACTTTAGGTTTAAAGGATATTATTATCAAATATATTGATTATCAAAAAGAGGTAATTATTAGGAGAACAAGATTTGATTTGGATGTAGCTGAGAAGCGTGTTCACATTTTAGAGGGCTTGAAAATAGCATTAGATAATATTGATGAGGTTATAAAATTAATTCGTGGTTCTGAATCAGACGAAGTTGCTCGAAATGGCTTAATGAGTAATTTTAAATTAACCGAAGTGCAAGCTAATGCGATTCTTGAAATGAGGTTACGTCGTTTAACTGGGTTAGAGCGTGAGAAGATAGAAAATGAGTTAAATGATTTATTAAAAACGATATCTGACCTTAAAGAGATTCTTGCTAGTGAGGAAAAAGTTTTGGAAGTTATTAAAGAGGAACTACTTGAAATAAAAGCTAAATATAATGATTCTAGAAGAACTCATATTGATATGACTGCTATTGAATATATAGAGGATGAGTCTTTAATTCCTGTTGAAGATACTATTATTACTTTAACTAATAAAGGTTATATAAAGAGAGTAAAGAGTGATGTATATAGAGCTCAGAATCGTGGTGGCGTTGGTATAAAGGGTATGAGTACTAACGAGGAGGATTTTGTTGAGCATTTAATTTATACTAAGAGCCATGATTATGTGTTATTTTTCTCTAATTATGGTAGGGTATATAGGTTAAAGGGATATGAAATTCCAGAATTTGGCAGACAATCTAAGGGTTTACCTATAATTAATTTATTATCTTTAGAGAAAGGGGAAAACATTAGTTCGATTGTTAATGTTTCTAATGAAGATACTGATATTAATAATCTTGTATTTATTACTAAACTTGGTATTGTGAAGAGGACTCCTCTTGCGGAATTTGAAAATATTCGTAAGAGTGGAAAAATTGCAATTAGTTTGAAAGAAAATGATCAACTTATCAGTGTTAGAGCTACTAATGGCAATAGTGAGATTATTATTGGGGCTAGTAATGGTAGAATGGTTCGCTTTATTGAGTCTGAAATTAGACTTATGGGTCGGTCTGCTTCAGGTGTTAAGGGAATTGATTTAGATCAAGCTATTGTTGTTGGTGGTGAGATTGTTAATAGTAATTCTTTGGTTTTAATTGTTACTGATAAAGGTTATGGTAAACAGACTCCTATTAATGAATATAGATTAACTCATAGGGGAAGTAAAGGTGTGAAAGCGTTAAACATCACTGAAAAAAATGGTACTATTGTTTCTGTAAAATGTATTGATTCTAATAATGTTGATGATATGGATTTAATGATTGTTACTGAAGCTGGAGTCATTATGAGAATGCCTTTGCGACAAATATCTATTTTGAAAAGAGCTACTCAGGGTTTAAGATTAATTAATTTAAAGGATAATCAAGTTGTGGCTACTGTTGCAGTTGTGAAATCTGATAATGATTTTGATGAAATGGAGAATAATGACTTACAAGAAAAATAGTATAATTATAAATTAATTTGTAATGTTCCACGTGGAACTATAATGTAATTAAGGAATTATTTGTTTCAAGTAATTCCTTTAATTTATATGTAATTTTTAAAAATATCTTTTTATTAGACATTGTTATTAAATATGATTTATTACGATTTTTTATTTTAAATTATTTGTTACTGTATAAGTGTTCCATGTAGAGCAACATTATAATCGTTTTTTAGTAAGCTTTTCCTGTTTTTTAATTTATAAATTAATTAATTATCGATGAAATTAGAATTGGATTTCTATAAAAATTTAATTTATGTTATGTTCCACGTAGAACATTGTGAAAGCATTAAAAAACTCATATATATAACGCAATATAATACATAAAAATTTGTTAAATGAAGAATATTTTGTGAGGAAAATTGCATAATAATTACGCATTTCTCTAATGATTAATTGTTAATTATAAAAATGCGATTAGTTTTTCCATTTTATATTTTTACTATTTAATTAAAATTTTAATATGTTTCACGTGGAACATGATTACTTTAATAGGGTAATTAAAGATAATGATATTATTTCCCGGGAAATAAATTGTTACTTTTAAAATTTTTTATTAGAATTTTCGATGAATGTTTAGTATATTAACCGGGTGTGTTAAAAAATATGTATTTATAGCGAATTATATAGAAATTATTTGAAAAATTTGAAAATTATTTCCCGGGAAATAAATTGCTACTTTTAAAAATTTTTATTAGAATTTTCGATGAATGTTTAGTATATTAACCGGGTGTGTTAAAAAATATGTATTTATAGCGAATTATATAGAAATTATTTGAAAAATTTGAAAATTATTTCCCGGGAAATAATTTTTTAGATATTTAATTGTTTAAAAATAATATATTAGTTGATAAATATTTTAAATTGTATTAAAATAATGATGATGCAATAAGTATATTTGGAACCAGGTCAGAATCGGAAGATAGCAGCCTTAACATTTATTACTTATGTGCATCTTTTTTTTGGAGGAAATATGGAAAATAAATATATGCTTATGGCTATAAAGGAAGCTGAGAAAGCATTTAAATTGGGTGAAGTTCCTGTTGGTGCAGTTATTGTAAAAGATGGAGTTGTCATTTCTAAAGCTTATAATAAAAAAGAAAAGTTGAAATGTTGTACTAAGCATGCTGAGGTAATTGCTGTGGAAAAGGCTTCTAAAAAAATCAATAATTGGCGATTAGATGGCTGTGATATTTATGTAACGTTGGAACCATGTCCAATGTGTGCTAGTGCTATTCGACAATCTAGAATTTCTAACGTTTATTGTGGGTTAAGTAGAAATAACAGTGAAAATTTATTTTTGGTTAAAGCTATATTTTATAACAGGAGTATTAATAAACCATGTAATTATTATTGTGGATTTTTTGAAAATAAAATTAGCGAATTGTTGAAAAGTTTTTTTATTAAAAAACGCTTATCTAAGAAAAAATAAAACTATATGTGTTATAATATAATGTGAAATGAGGTGTTTATCTTGTATCAATCTTTGTATAGAAAATATAGACCTAAAAAATTTGATGATGTTGTTGGACAAAAAGTTATTACTACAACTCTTAAAAATTCAATTTCACATAATAGAGTTAGTCATGCTTATTTGTTTGTTGGTCCGAGGGGGGTAGGAAAAACTTCTATTGCAAAAATTTTTGCTCGCTCTGTTAATTGTACTAATAATGATGAAGGTGATTTATGTGGTAATTGTTCTGCATGTCTCATTAGTGGTGAAAAAGAATGCCTAGATATTATAGAAATAGATGCTGCTTCTAACAATGGGGTTGATGAAATACGTGAATTAAGGGATAAAGTTAGTCTTGTTCCTAGTGAATTAAAATATAAGGTGTATATTATAGATGAAGTTCATATGCTCACTATTCAAGCTTTTAATGCATTATTAAAAACATTAGAGGAACCTCCTTCACATGTTATATTTGTTTTAGCAACAACTGATCCTCAAAAAATTCCTGAGACTATTGTTTCTAGATGCCAATGCTTTAATTTTAGCCGTGTTTCTGATGCTGATATTGCCTTAAGATTAAAATATATATGTGAATGTGAAAATATTAGTATTGATGATGAAGTCCTTAAAAACATTGCTTTTACGTCAGATGGAGGAATGAGAGATTCTATTGGGATGCTAGATAAGCTTATCTCTTATAAAGACAATAATATTAACATGGAAGATTTTATTTTTTTGAATGGAATGTTAACAAAAGATAGTATAGAATCTTTTGTTAGTGATGTAATTACTTTTAATTCTATTTCTGTAATTAATAATTTAGAATCTTGGAGTAATGCTGGCATTAACATTATTAATATTTTGGGTCAAGTAATTAATTATTTGAAAAACTATATAATATCAATGTGTGGGAAAAATAGTTTTAATGACGATTATAATATTAAAATAGATTTGTTAACTTTGATAAACGAAAAGATGTTCGAAATTAGAAAAAGTAGTAATCCTTTATTATATTTGCAAGTGATTTTGTTAAAATTCATTAATGATAGAAATAAAAATATTTCCCA
>CANRBB010000017.1 GCA_947628745.1 uncultured Bacilli bacterium
CAAAACATTTTCCTTTACAATGCCAAGATAGTCTGCTATAATAGGTGCGAGTATTAGAAATACTCCTTGCCTCATTTCATGTGAGGCCTTATGTCCAAGAGGAGGTGTAACGATGAACAAATATGAAATAATGTTTATAGTTAAATCTGATATGGAAGAAGCAGAAATAAAAAAGACTGCTGATGACATGAAAAAGATTTTAACTGATAACGGTGCTAACATATTAGAAGAAAAAGTAATAGGACAAAGAGAATTAGCATACGAAATCAAGAAAATGAAAACAGGATATTATTTTCAGTACATAGTTGAAGCCGATAAAGATACAATTAGAGAATTCAACCGTGTATCAGGAATTAATGAAAATATACTTCGTCATTTAATTGTTAAATCAGAAGACTAAAAGAGAGGTAAATTATGAATAAAGTATTTTTAATAGGTCGACTAACAAGAGATCCAGAACTTAGATACACTGGAAGTAATACAGCTGTTGCCTCATTTTCTCTAGCAGTTAATAGAAATTTTACTAATCAAGCGGGAGAAAGAGAAGCAGATTTTATCAATATTGTAGTATGGAGAAAGCAAGCAGAAAATGTCAAAAATTACTTATCTCAAGGAAGCCAAGTGGCTATTGAAGGTCGTATACAAACAAGAAGTTATGATGATCAAGAAGGTAAAAAGAGATATATTACAGAAGTAGTAGCTGATAATGTAGAATTTTTAGGAACTAAAAACTCTAATAATGTAGCACAATCTTACAATCAACCAAAAGATACAAATCCTGAATTGACACCATATGATTTTAATAATAGTAACAGTAATAACAGCGAACCACAAGCAACCAATATTGATAATAATCCCTTTGCAGATTTTGGATCAAGCATTGAAATTAGTGACGATGAATTACCATTTTAAAAAGGAGGGAATATAATGGCAGAATTTTACCGTAAAAGAAAAAAAGTATGCCCACTTTGTGCTGGAAAAAAAATAAAGTACAGTGAGCCTGAAACTTTAAAAAGATTTATAACTGAAAAAGCTAAGATAGCAACCAAACGAGTTACTGGAACTTGTTCAAAACATCAAAGAGTAGTAGCAAGAGAAATTAAAAGAGCCCGTGCTATCGCACTATTACCATATACAAAATAATCTTAATATTTTAGTAAACCAAAAACATCTTATATCTAGATGTTTTTATGTTTTAATTATAAATAGCTTTGTTTCCCAAAATTTAAGTGAAATGTTGTAGAATTATTGATATAGCAACAAAAATTGATGTAATGCATAAAAAATGCACTTTCTCTATATTTTACTAATATTTGTTAACTAATTAAAATCTCATGTAGAAACTACTAAATCTCAAACATGTTTGTACTTTTAAAGATTAACAATATATTATATAATAACAATGAACAGCTTATTAAGTATAATACTTATAAATACAAAAAACTATTTTTCAAAATAGAAAAAGATATAAAAAATATAAATATAATCAAAATCTTTAAAAATTAATAATTATTAATAAAAGCATGGTATAATAATAAGATAACATGACTTCAAGGAGGACTAATATGCAGGTAATATTTATTAAAGATGTAAAAAAACAGGGTAAAAAGGGTGAAATTAAAACTGTAAAAGATGGTTATGCTAATAATTTTCTCATAAAAAATGGTTACGCTGTACCAGTAAATGAAGAAAATCTTAAACAACTTGAAAGAGAAAACAAAAAGGAACAACAAGAAGATTTAAAACAAACTAATCTTGCCACAGAGCTTAAGGAAAAATTAGAAAAAGATACTTTAGAGTTCAAAGTAAAAACAGGAGATTATGATAAAGTATTTGGTAGCATCAGTGTTAAACAAATAAAAGATGCCCTATCCAAAAAGGGTTATAGCATTAACAAAAATCAAATTATTATTAGTACACCTATTGCTAGCTTGGGATTTCACTATGTTCAAATAAATCTTTATCAAAAAATTTCTGCAAAATTAAAAATTCATGTCATAAAATAGAGGTGGTTACATATGGCACTTAGAACAATGCCCAACAACATAGAAGCTGAAAAGTCTGTACTAGGAGCTTGCTTTTTATCAAAATATGCTTTGGAAAAAGCTTGCGATAGCTTAACTCCAGAAACATTTTATGACGACAAGAATGGTAAAATCTTTTCAGCAATTCATAAATTACATGAGCAGAAAATACCTCTAGATATAACAATCTTAACTAGTGAATTAAAAAATAGAAATATTTTAGCAGAAGTAGGTGGTGTTGAATATTTGACAGATATTTTAACATTTGTTCCTACAGCCACTAACATAGATTATTATATAAAAAGTGTCTCAGATGCTGCACTGTTAAGAAGACTTATTGATACAGCTACATCAATTGCGACTGATGGATATAATACTTCGGATAATGTTAATGAGACATTAGATGATGCTGAGCGAAAGATTCTTGATATTGCTAAAAACCGTAAGTCAACAGAGTTTAGATCTATTCAAGAAGTAATGGAAAAAGCTGAGGCAAATCTAGAACAACTTGCAGAATCGAAGGGAGAAGTCACAGGACTTGCAACTGGGTGGTATGATTTAGATAAATTAACCGCTGGTCTTCATGAGAACCAATTAATAATAATAGCTGCAAGACCAGCTATGGGAAAAACAGCCTTTGCTTTAAATCTTGCAACTAATGTAGCTATTAATAGTAAGGCAACAGTTGCTTTATTCAATCTAGAAATGGGAGCCGAACAGTTAGCCAGTCGTATTATTTCTTCTCTCGGTCAAATCGAGGGATACAAGCTTCAAACAGGTAGACTTTTAAATGAAGATTGGAAAAGAGTTAATGAAGCTATAAGTCAGCTAGAAGATGCTCACATCTATATTGATGATACGCCAGGAATAACTATCGGTGATATCAGAGCTAAGTGTAGACGTTTAGCAAGTAGCGAACAAGGCTTAGGACTTGTTATTGTTGATTATCTTCAATTAATATCAGGTGGAAAAAATTATGGAGCAAATCGTCAACAAGAAGTTTCTGATGTATCTAGAGCCTTGAAAACAATGGCAATGGAGTTGCATGTGCCAGTCATTGCTTTAGCACAATTATCTCGTGCAGTTGAAGGCAGAGAAGATAAAAGACCATTAATGAGTGATTTACGAGAGTCCGGTTCTATTGAACAAGATGCCGATATTGTCTCTTTCCTATATAGGGACGACTATTATAACAAGGAAGCCCGTAAAGAAGATTTTACCAGCATTAGTGAACTAATAATCGCCAAACATCGTAATGGTCCAACAGCAACAATAGAGCTATTATTCAAAAAAAATACTAGTACTTTCTTAAATTTAAGAAGAGAAGATAAAGAGGTTTAATATGTATTATAAAAGAAAAATATTGACAATTTGTTTATTATTAATAACATTTCAAGCTTTATTAGGAGCTAAAAAGTTTAACTCAACTCCTCAAGAAGTATATCGTGTTTATCTTGAAGGAAAATCATTAGGTGTCATTAAATCAAAGACATCCCTAGAAAAATATATAGACAAAGAACAGGAATTTTTAAAAGAAAAGTATCATGTTAACAAGATATATATTCCTGATGATCTTCATATTCAAAAGGAAGTAACCTACAATGAAGATATATCATCAACTAAAGAAATTTATGACAAAATTCAAGATAAAAGTTACTTCACAGTAAAAGGGTATGCCATTACCATAAATCCCGTAACTGACACAACTAGTACAGTAGATAAGAAAACAAGTAAAAAGCAAATAATATATGTTCTAGATAAAAAAATATTCACAGAAGCTGTGGATAAAACTGTTAAGTCATTTATATCAGATGCTGATTATAAAACATATTCCTCTAACAAGGACCAAGTAATTAAAGATACTGGTAAAATAATAGAAAAAATTTACATAGAAAATAGTATAAAAATGAAAAAACAGAATATTTCTGTTAATCAAAAAATTTATCTCGACATAGACGAATTAACAAAATATCTTCTATTTGGTACTACTAATGCCCAACAACAATACACAGTTAAGGCAGGAGATACCATATCTTCCGTAGCATACAATAATAAAATGTCAAATGATGAGTTTTTACTTATGAATTCAGAATTTAAAAATGAAAATTCCCTTTTATATACTGGACAAGTTGTTAATATTGGTATTTTAAATCCACAATTTAATGTAGTACAAGAAGATGAGCAAGTCTCATTAGAAGAACAAAAATATTCTACTGAAACAAGATATGATAATACAAAAAATGTAGGTTACGAAGTAGTAGAACAAGCAGGAGTAAATGGTTTAAATAAAGTGACCCAAAAAATTAGAAAAATAAATGGTGAAACAACTAACATTGTCACTACTCACACTGAACAAATAAAGCCGGTTACTAATGAGATAGTCGTAAAAGGTGGTAAAAAATCAAGTTATCAAGGATATGGCTCAGTAGTAGCAACAAGAGGAGAATGGGGATGGCCAGCCTCATGCTCATCAACAACAAGTGGTTTTGGTTATCGTTGGGGAGCCTTACATGATGGAACTGATATTGCCGGATGTGGTGAGGGTTCTAATATATTTGCTGCTCAGGCAGGAACTGTCGTTGAATCTAAGAAAAAAACAGGTGGTTACGCAGGAGGATATGGTGATAATGGTGAGTATATAATAATTGATCATCACAACGGCTATTACACTCTTTACGCTCATCTATGTCCAGGATGTCGTTATGTTAATGTTGGCGATAATGTTTCAAAAGGACAAGTAATTGGTGGTATGGGTCATACAGGAATGGCAACAGGAACTCATCTTCACTTTGGTTTATGGAGTGGTTATCCATATAGAGGTGGAGTGGCTCTTAACGCAATGAGTGTATACTAATATGAAATTTAAAAGTTTAGCCAGTGGCTCTAAAGGAAATAGCTCCATTGTCATTTGTGATGACATCATTCTTTTAATAGATATAGGCATATCATATCTTAACCTAAAAAAGAAACTGGAAAAAAATTCAATAGCCATTGATGATCTTACTGCCATATTAATAACCCATAGCCATAGTGATCACATTAAAGGGTTAGAAACCCTACTTAACAAAACACAGTTAAAAGTAATGATACCCAAGGATATGTATGACGAACTATCTTATATCGTACCCAAAAACAGGGTTATCTATTTAAAAGACCACAATAGTTTAAAAAACGTCAATATTAATTTAATTCATACTTCACACGATGTGAATTGTTCTGTTGGCTACGTTATAACCTATCAAGAAAAAAGTTTAGTCTATATCACTGATACAGGTTACTTAAATAGAAAAATTTTACCACAAATAACTAATAAAAATATCTATTTAATTGAAAGTAATCATGACGAAGAAATGCTAATGAATGGTCCCTATCCCCCTTTTTTAAAACAAAGAGTAATAAGTGATTATGGACATCTTTCTAATAATACAACTGCAAAATATTTAAAGCAAATAATTGGAGAAAATACTAAGTATGTTATTCTAGCCCATCTCAGTGAGAAAAATAATACGGAAGAACTAGCCTACGAAACAACACATAAAGTCATACAAAAAACATCAATCGAACTATCTATTGCCAGGCAAAACGAAGAAACTGAACTAATAGAAGTATAGTAAAAATAAAATACTTTCATTACCAAATACAATTAACCAAAAACTCCATTGACTCAAATACTAGTGACTATGTATTACTGAATATAAAATAAAAAGAAGGCATGATAACATGATTAAAATAATATGTGTTGGAAAAATAAAAGAAAAATATCTAAAAGACGCTGTCAGTGAGTATCTTAAACGTCTTCAAAAATATACCAAAATACAAATAATTGAAGTAGAGGATGAAGGCCTAGTAGAACCCAAAAAAGCTCTAATAACAGAAAGCGAAAAAATACTAAAACACATTAACGAAAGAGACCTAGTAATTAGTTTAGATATTAATGGAGAACAGTTAGACTCATTGTCATTTGCCCAAAATCTAAACAAATTCTACATACAATTTAGTAATATATGCTTTATTATAGGTGGAAGTTATGGCTTAGCCTCAAATATTAAGGAAAAATGTAATATGAGTATATCTTTTTCTAAAATGACATTCCCTCATCAACTATTCAGAGTAATATTGTTAGAGCAAATATATCGAAGTTTTAAAATAATAAATAATGAATCTTACCATAAATAAAAGGAGTAATCATATGATTGGAAATAGTTGGGATATTTATTTAAAGGAAGAGTTTAATAAACCTTATTTTAATGAATTATTAAACATTGTAAAACAGGAATATAAAGAGAAGACATGCTTTCCTCCTCTAAATGAAATTTTTAATGCGTTTAGATATACAAAATATGAAGACTTAAAAGTTGTTATTTTGGGTCAAGATCCATATCACGGAGATAATCAAGCTGAGGGTCTTTCGTTTTCAGTAAAAAATGATGTGGCAAGACCACCATCACTTAATAATATTTTTAAAGAATTGGAAGACGATTTAAAAATAACTATATCTAATCATAATTCATTAGTACCATGGGCTAAAGAAGGTGTCCTATTACTTAATTCAGTTTTGACTGTCGAAAAGAAAAAGCCAGCATCTCATCAAAGTCTGGGTTGGGAAAAATTTACTGATGCTGTCATAAAGATTATAAATGATAAAAAAGTACCGGTAGTCTTTATATTGTGGGGTAATTATGCCCGTAGCAAAAAAAATCTCATCACCAATCCTATTCACTACGTAATAGAGTCACCACATCCCTCCCCTTTTTCTGCTTATCATGGATTTTTTGGTAGTAAACCCTTTTCAAAAACCAATAATTTTCTCAAATCTAAAAATATTAAGCCTATTAATTGGCAAATATAAAAGACATACCACCGTATGTCTATTTTAATATCTCAAACAACTCCTCTTTTTCATTTGAATAAAATTCCTTTTCTCCATATCCTAGTAATTTAGCTATAAATTTATGTGGAAAAACTTTTAACAAACCATTAAAATCAACCACCGTATCATTATAAAACTTTATCGCACCTATTAAAATTTCTTCGTTATTTTTAAGTTTATTCAACAAATCAACGATTTTTTCTTCTCCAGCTATATCATCATCTTCAAATAAAACCTTAGATATTTTAGCATAATATTTGCTGGCAGTGTTATGTAAAATAAAGCTATTTTCTATTCCATTAAATTTTTGTGTAAAATCAGAAAAATCGTCTTTATACTTATCTACTTTATTAATAATTTTAGTCATTCTTTCTAGAATATTTTTCTTGGTCCGTAAAGCCAAATGAATATCGCTATCTGCTTCTTTAAGCTTAATGCTTAAAAAATAAAATCTATTCTTTGATTCCTTAATAAAAAATACAAAAAGCATGGCCAAGAGAACTATGATAAATACAATAATAAGGTATTTCACAACATCACCTCTATCATCATGATTATATCAAAAAAAAAAGAAGTATTCAACACTTCTTATCTTTGAGTTTCGGTATTTTATGATTAATTTATGATAATGTCTCAAGTATTAACTTTTGAAAATGTCTTAAATTAGTAGATAAATAACAATAAAGTATAGTAAAAATACATTACTTATTATAAACATTTTTTATTACTATACCTACAAAGTTTTATCAAATTTTAATTTCATCTATTAATAGGCTCGTTGAAAATCACAAAATCAATATAGATATTCCACAACAATATATCTTTTCCCGTTTCACTATCTTTCAATAATGTATAATCTCTCCCCGCTTCAGTAATAACGCCTGTAAATACTTTATTTCGCCACTCAATAGAATCATTATAAGACATATAAAACGAAACATTTTTACCAGCATTTAAAGCCAAAATATTTTCGGCATATTCAGGTTCAGCATTTGTGACTCTCATATTTCCATTATTAGCCATCGCCGAATTATTAATTTTAGGAATTATAGGAGTATAACTTGGATAAGCATAATTATTTGTCATATATAACTTCCTTTCTCCCTAAAACTTATGCAATAAAAAATTAAATTATTTCTAATTTTTTTTAGTAGTTGTCACCTTTTCATCAAAAACTTCTTGTACTTCTGTTGGCTCTGTGCCTTTTATGAAATACATTAGTTTCTTAACTTTTGCATTATCATCAACAGCTTTACCTGAAATAGGATCAACTAAAACACTAGAAATATTATTAGGTACTTGATACCAGGCATTCTCTTTTCCATCTTCATACGCCTCAATGGTCTTGTACCAAATTTCTTGACCGTATTTGTACTCACTAGTCTCTAATTTTTTATTATTATCATATCCTACCCACACAGAAGTCACGATATCTTTATTAAACCCAATATGCCAGTTATCAGTATCGGTCGTTCCACTTTTTAAAGAATAAGTATGTTTTAATTTTGATGCAAGAGAAATAGCTGTTGGATAATTATAGTCTATATAGGCAGAATCGTAAGTAGCAGTAAGCATATTATTTAAAATAAAGGTAAGACTACTATTTAATACAGGTTCCACTTCCTCATCAACTTCATACAATATATTTCCATCCCTATCCTCTACTTTCTGAATCAAATGTGGATTCACTCGATTTCCCAAATTAGCAAAAGCGGCATATCCCTGCGTCATCTCAATAATACCAATTTCTTTTGTACCAAGAGGCAGGGAAGCTACATCAGGCAATTCCTCTTTTATCCCTACCCTCTTAACTACATTTTTCAGTGCGTCTGAACCCAGAAATAGATTAGTTTTAACTGCGTAAATATTATCAGAATATGCAATAGCCGTTGCCATAGAAATAGGTTTATTTGCATATTTGTCATTGTAATTTCGAGGACTATAACTATCATTTTGAGCAAAGGTAAAAGTGGTTTGCTCACTCGTAAAAGCACTACTTGAAGTAAATCCATTTTCTAATGCTGCATAATACAAATAAGGTTTCATTGTTGAACCTACTTGCCTTTTAGCACTTGTTGCCCTATTAAATTGAGAAAAATTATAATTTTTACCACCAACCAAAGCAATTATCCTACCATTACTGGGGTTCATCATAACACTAGAAACCTGTATTTGCGATTCTTGAGGAATTTCTTCATTTATATTTTTTTCCAATATAGATTGTGCATTCATATCTAAATTTGTATAAATCTTTAATCCGTTAGTTTCAATGTACGAAGATGGAATGTTTTTAATTTTTTGAAGTTCGCTCACTACGGCGTCATGATAATACATCACGGTTGTTAGATTGTCAGTATCTTTTTTCCCATAATAATTAAGTTCTTGTTGATAATATGTATCCATTTCTTCCTGCGTGATATAGTTATTTTTTACCATTAATTTAAGTATTGAATATTGTCGTTCTTTAGCAACCTTAGCATTAACTAAAGGAGAATAATTACTTGGAGACTTAGGAATACCAACCAACATTGAAGCTTCAGCAAGATTAAGTTCTTTAGCACTTTTATTAAAGTAGAATTGACTTGCATTTTCTATACCATAGACCCCATGTCCATAGTTTATTGTGTTTAGATATCCCTCTAAAATCTCATCTTTACTATAATTTGCCTCTAACCTAATCGTATATAAGGCTTCTTCCCATTTCCTTTTCCATGTTTTATCAAAATCTAAAAACAAATTTTTAGCATACTGTTGCGTAATAGTAGATGCACCTTGCTTAGTTTTCATGTTTTTAATATTTATATAAGTTGCTTTTAAAATTCTTGCTATATCAAAACCCTTATGTTTATAAAAATTTTTATCCTCAGTAGATATAGTAGCATCAATTATATCTGGCGACATATCAGTAAGTGATATCCATTCTTTTTTTTCATTTCCCTTAAAAAAAACTTCCCCATTTGAGTCATAAAATACTAAGCTATTCATTGCATTTATTTCTAGTTTAGGCATCAGCTTAGCATAAACATAAGCACCACCTACAACCAAAATTCCAAATATTAACAAAAGTGTAAATAATCTAACTAAAAGCCTTCTAAATTTCATGAATCTCACCAACCTAAAATTAGTATCATCTAAATAATGTAAAATATGTACTAAAAATACTTAACTTATGATATAATCACAAGTATAAATGTCAAAGAGGTGTTATCATGCAAAAAGAATGTTGCGCAGTGATTATAAAGTCAAATGAAAATAATGAAAGAAATTATTATAGTATCAATAATGATTCTAACAAAAATATGTTCTACTATATAGAAAAAGATAAAACAATAACATCATATGACTATCAAAATGATATACTAAAAAGAGAAAATGAAGAAATGCAATTAGAGTATCAATTTAAATTAAACAGCAATACTACTAATAGTATTTTTATAAAACAATTAAACAAAAAATTTAATATAGATATATTTACAAAAGAAATCGTCAAGACTAGCACTAACTTAAAGATAGTTTATACCATTGATAATCAAGAATTTACCTATGAAATAAGAAAGGAGATTGCGTAATGAGTATTATAAAAGATTTAGAATTAAAGATTAACAACTTACTTCAAAACTCTAATTATGCAAGTGACTATCTAAATCTCCAAAAGTCTTTTCGCCCTGATTTAAGCGACTACCAAATTAATGATGCTATGAAGTTAGCTAAAAAATATCATGATTCTCCTCAAAATATTGCTCAAAATATATGCCAAATTTTAAAAGAAGATGGTGATTTTCAAGAAGTCAGTTTAGCAGGACCAGGTTTTATAAATATAACCCTAAGTAATTCCTACTTAATAGATAGTATGAATAAAATTAATGAAGATATATACAATAATATAGATAAAGAAGATCCTAAAAATATTTTCATGGACTATGGAGGAGCCAATATAGCCAAGACTCTACACGTTGGACATCTTCGTTCAGCTAACATTGGCGAAGCAGTAAAAAGACTAGCTCAAACTCTTGGACATCATGTGATTAGTGATGTTCACTTTGGGGATATTGGTCGCCAATCAGGTATGGTTATATATGAAATAAAAAGAAGATATCCGCATCTTTCCTATTTTGATGATAACTATCAAGGAGACTATAATGACATCAATTTTGAAATAACACCAGAAGAATTAGGAGAAATTTATCCTAAAGCCAATATTTTAGCTAAACAAGATGAGCAAGTTATGCAAGAAGTAGTAGATATAACTAACGAATTAGAAAAAGGAAACAAAGCCTACTCTGCTCTTTGGAATAAGATTAAACAAGTGTCGATAAAAGACATCACGGCCATTTATAATACTTTAAATACCACTTTTGACTTATTAGAAGGCGAATCAGATAGTTATAAATATTTAGATGAATTGGTGAAATATTTTAAAGATAATAATTATCTAGAAGAAAGCAACAATGCCTTAGTAATAGATATCAAAAATGAAACTGATAATTCTCCCATGCCTCCTTTAGTAGTTATCAAATCAAATGGCGGAACCTTATATGCCACAAGAGAACTAGCTAATTTATATTCAAGAATAAAACGTTTCAATCCTGATGAAATTTGGTATTTTGCCGATTTAAGACAATCTCTTTACTTTGAACAAGTATTTAGAGCCGCTCGTAAAACAAAAATTGCTCCCGACTCTGTCAATTTAGCTTTTTATGGTTTTGGCACTATGAATGGAAAAGATGGTAAACCCTTTAAAACTAGGGATGGAGACGTAATGAGCCTAAAAGATTTAATCAAAATAATTACAGATGAAACAAAAAAAAGATTAAATCCTAATATTGTAAAAGAAACGGAAAAACAAAAAATATCTCAAGAACTTGCTATCGCAGCGCTAAAATATGCTGACTTAATTCCTGCTAGAGAAACTGATTATATCTTTAGTCCTGAAACTTTTACTAGTCTTGAAGGAAAAACAGGCCCTTACCTACTCTACTCCACTATTAGGATGAAATCCCTTTTAACAAATGCCAATAAAGAAGGAATAACATCTTATAATGTATCAACACTAAATGGAGATAGTGACCGAGAAATATGCTTATTACTTCTAGAATTACCTATAATACTAACTAAGTCATTACATCAAAAATCGCTTAACGAGTTAGCTGATTACATATATTATTTAACAAGCACATATAACACTTTTTATGCTAAACATAAGATACTTTCAGAATCAAACATGGATTTAAAAATAAGTTGGTTAGCTATAACTAATTTAGTTTACAAGACTAATTTACTTATTCTAGAAATATTTGGTATAGATATTCCAGAAAAAATGTAGAAAAACAGTTGCTTATATATTAAATATATGGTATAAAGATTACTGATATTTGTTATCAAATTATGAAACAATGTATAAATATACACATATAATGACTTAAACGGAGGAAAAAATGACAGTAGATAAGATGAAAAAAGAAGAACTTGAACTTTTATCTAATAAAGATATAGCTAATTTAATTTTAGAAGAAAGTAAAAAACCATTAAATACTGCAGATTTATTTAAAAAAATAATCAAAGTTTTAGATTTGCCCAATAGTACCTTTGAAAATAAAATAGGAGATTTTTATACTTCGCTATCAACAGATAAAAGATTTATTCTCTTAGAAGATGGTTGTTGGGACCTAAGAACTAATCATACTTCTGATAAAATTATCAAATCAACAGTTGATGATGAAGACGAAGAAGATGAAGAAATAGATTTAGACAATGGTGATAATCTTGATACTGAAGAAGATGATTATTCTGATAATGATGAAGAAACATATAACGATGATGATGACGATTTAAAAGATTTAGTTGTCCTAGACGAAGATGATATGGAACTAGAAGAATAGTTCCTTTTCAGTATACTTTAAAAAGTGAAAGTAATATGATATAATACAATAGTCCAAAAAGAGGTGATTTATAATGATCGAACATTTAGAAGCAATAGAACAAAAATATAATGATATAACCGAAGAATTAACCAAAACAGAAGTTTTAAGTGATATCAAAAAAACTACTCAACTATCTAAAGAATTGAGTGATATGGAAGAAATTGTTCAATGTTATAGAAAATATAAAAAAATTTTAGCAGATATCGAGGATACTAAAGAAATGTTAAAAGATCCCGAATTAGGTGAAATGGCTAAAGATGATTTAATTAAATTAGGTGAAGAAAAAGCTCAAATAGAGCATGAAATAGAAATTCTTTTAATTCCCAAAGATCCTAATGACAATAAGAATGTTATTGTTGAAATTAGAGGCGCAGCTGGAGGGGATGAAGCTAATATTTTTGCTGGTGATTTGTTCAGAATGTATACTAGATATGCTGAAAAGCAAGGCTTCAAGTATGAAGTTTATAATGCTGTTGAGGGAGAAGCAGGAGGTTATAGCCAAATAGAATTTATGATTAAAGGCAATCAAGCTTATAGTAAGTTCAAATATGAAAGTGGCTCTCACCGTGTACAAAGGGTACCAGTTACTGAATCAAATGGACGTCTTCAAACATCAACCGCCACTGTCTTGGTTATGCCTGAAGCAGAAGAAGTAGATATCGAAATAAAACCCGGTGATTTAAGAATTGATATTTATCGTTCCAGTGGTTGTGGAGGACAAGGAGTAAATACTACTGATTCCGCTGTTCGAATAACACACCTTCCTACCAATACCGTTGTAACATGTCAAAATGAGCGCAGTCAGATTCAAAATAAAGAACAAGCCATGAAAGTTTTAAAAGCAAGACTTTATGAGATGAAACTTCGCGAACAAGAAGAAGAAAATGGTATAGAAAGAAAAAGTAAAATAGGTACGGGAGACCGTGCTGAAAAAATTAGAACCTATAATTACCCACAAAATAGAGTAACAGATCATAGAATAGGATATACTACTAAAAATTTAGACCGTGTCATGAATGGAGATTTAGATGATATTATTGAGGCTCTAATAACAGAAGACCAAAAACGAAAATTAACTGGAGAAGAATAATGACTATTGAAGAACTTCTTGTATATGCCAAGTCGATTATACACAAAGATCAAGCTAAATTACTTTTAGCCGATTTATTAAATCAAAACCCACTCGAATTGTTGCTACATTTAAACGAAGAAGTACCACCTAAATTGGTAGAATTATATAAGAATGAGGTGTTAGCCATAAAAAACAACGTACCTATTCAATACGTCCTAGGACATGTAAATTTTTATGGAAATGACTACATAATAAATAAAGATGTTCTTATACCTCGTTTTGAAACAGAAGAACTTGTGGAAAACACGCTTTCACTCATTTATACTAAATTTTCAGGACAACAAAATCTAAAAATATTAGATATAGGTTGTGGTAGTGGAGTTATAGGGTTAACATTAAAATCAAAATTACCAACAAGTAAAGTTACACTATCAGATATCTCAAAAGAGGCCTTATCAGTAGCAACTCAAAATGCCGAGAGGTTGAACTTAGAAGTGGAGTTAATTCAAAGCGACGTTTTCGAGAAAATACCTCAAAAATACGATATTATAATAAGTAATCCTCCATATATTATGGATAATGAAGAAATAGAAGATATCGTAAAAAATAATGAACCACACATAGCTTTATATGCAGGTAAAGATGGTCTAGATTGTTATAAAAAGATAATGCAGGATATAAAAAATCATCTAAACGAAAAATTTATTATTGCCTTTGAGATTGGTCAATATCAAGCACCTAGTATTATTAACATGGCTAATTACTTTTTAGAGAATATTAATATTGAAGTCAAAAAAGATATGCAAGGAAGACAAAGAATGATTTTCATAACTTCTAAAAATATTGAATAAAATTTTAATAATCTACCTACATAAATAATGAAAGGTGGATTTTTTATGAAAAGAATCGTATTATTTTTAATTGTAATAACTGTATTATCAATCGCAGGCGACTTAAATGCTCAAAAAACAATAATTCCAAAAGAATCAATTAGATTTAGAGTAATTGCTAACAGCAATCAAGAAGAAGATCAACAACTAAAAAGAAAAGTGTCCACAAATTTACAAAAACAACTAACTACATTGCTTTCAAACACTAATAGTTTAAATGAATCAAGAAATATAATTAAAAATAACTTACCACTTCTTGAAAATAATATCAATAGAACTTTAAAAGAAGAAAATAAAAAAGAAACATATGAAATAAATTATGGCAATAACTATTTTCCTCAAAAAGAGTATAAAAATGTAATTTATAATGCAGGTAACTATGAGTCATTAGTTGTGACTCTAGGAGATGGCATGGGTGAAAATTTCTGGTGTGTTCTATTTCCTCCATTATGTCTTCTAGAAGCAGAAAAAAGTGATGACAAAGTTGAATATCATATCTTAGTAAAAGATATTATAAATAAGTATAGGAAAAACCAAAATGATATTTCGTGATTTACCATATAAATATTGCACAAAATCATATTAAAAAAATAAGTAAGTAATAATCAACTTAAACTATTTATATATACAAAATTAAGTATCTAAATATCAAGAAATATAGCAATTTAAAAATTCAATTGGTTTACATATATCAATTTCCCATTATTGACAAATAAAAATCTTTATAATACGATACTATTAGGTGATGGAGATGTTAACTAATTTTAATGACATGCTACAACTTGCCCGTAAAAATCATTGTGCCATACCACATTTTAATATAAATAATCTCGAATTCACTAAATTTATTTTGGAAAAATGTCAGGAATTAAATGTTCCTGTTATATTAGGAGTAAGCATTAACGCTGCTCAATACATGGGCGGTTGGAGTGTACCTGTTGCATTTACTAAAGCACTAATCAGAGAGCTTAATCTGACTATTCCTATATGTCTTCATGTAGATCACGGTACAAAAGAAGAATGCCTCAAAGCCATAACAGCAGGTTTTACATCAGTAATGATTGATAGCTCATCCCTAAGCTTACAAGATAACATCCAAATTACTAAAGAATTGGTAAACTATGCTCACCAATATAATGTCAGTGTTGAGGGCGAGATAGGTGAGATAAAAGAATGTTATAAAGGCAATTTTCCTACCAATTTAAATGAATGCCTAAAATATTATGAAGAGACCAAAGTAGATGCTTTAGCTCCTGCCATAGGTAATGCTCATGGTATATATCATAAAAATCCTACTCTAAATTTTAATCTTATTGAAGAATTATCAGTTCGTATCAATATCCCTTTAGTTTTACACGGTGCTAGTGGAATATCGTCAGAAAACTTGAAAAAATTAATTAAGTTAGGCATTACCAAAATTAATATTAACACGGATTTACTACTAGCTTGGAATAATGGGCTAAGAGAATTTATCAAAACTAATAAAGATGTATATGACCCTAGACAAATAATCTCTAGTGGTAAACAAAATGTCCAAGAAAAAATAGCAGAATTAATAGAGACATTTGAAACAAAATCAGTGACTTAATTTTATAAAAATAATAGAATATAGTAAAGATGGTGAAGTTATGAAGTTATTAGAAATTACAGGAGGTAATCAGTTAACTGGCACAATAAGAATCAGTGGCTCAAAGAATAGTTCAGTTGCATTAATACCAGCTGCCATTCTGAGTGATGATGAAGTAACTATATGTAATGTACCAGAAATATCTGATACTGATGTTTTATGTGATATTTTAAACTATTTAAATGTTGAAAACAAAAGAGCAAGTGAAAGTATTGTTATAAATCCTAAAAATTTAGAAAATAAGGAAATCAGTGAGACTTATTCAAAAAAACTACGTGCATCATACTATTTCATGGGTGCCTTATTAGGCAAATATAACAAAGCAGTGATGTTTTTTCCAGGTGGTTGCCCAATAGGAACTCGACCAATAGACCAACATTTAAAGGGTTTTGAAGCATTAGGGGCCAAGGTGACAATTGAGAAAAATAAATATACCATAGAGGCTGACCAATTAAAGGGAGCAAATATTTACTTAGATGTACCCTCAGTAGGAGCTACTATAAATATCATGCTTGCAGCTGTAAAGGCGGAAGGTAAAACAATTATTGAAAATGCTGCCAAAGAACCAGAGATTGTTAACATTGCTACTTTCCTTAATAATATGGGAGCCAAGGTAACTGGTGCTGGTACTTCTACAATTAAAATAACGGGAGTTAAGCACTTAAAAGGCTGTTTCCATGAAGTTATACCGGATAGAATTGAAGCCGGCAGTTATCTCATTATGGGTGCTCTTTGCGGTAATCGATTAAAAATAGACAATATCATTCCAGAACACTTAGAATCTCTTATTTCAAAGTTGACAGAGATTGGCGTTGAATTAGAAATGGGTACGGATTATATCATCGTAAGTAAAGGTGAAAATTATAAGTCGACATCCATAAAAACTGCAGTATACCCAGGGTTCCCCACAGATTTGCAACAGCCATTTACTACATTATTAACTCAATGTAATGGCAAGTCCAAGGTAGTAGAAACTATTTGGGAAAATCGCTTCATGCATATTCCATATTTATGTGAAATGGGTGCAGATATTACGGTTAAAAATCAGACTGCAACTATTATTGGTTCAAACAAGTTAACAGCAAAAGAAGTAGTTGCAACAGACTTAAGAGCAGGAGCTGCCCTTGTCTCAGCTGCCTTAATAGCTGAAGGAACTACTTTAATAACTAATGTTGAACATATTTTGAGGGGATATGAAAGTATCGTAGAAAAACTTAGTAGTGTAGGTGCTAAAATAAAGAGTCGTGAAATATAAATTATTAAAGACTCTTTTATTTTGGAGGAAAAATGAAAAAACTCAAAAAAATGATGCTTTTATTAGCTATTTCTTTAAGCGTATATATAATATTTTTAATAACTAATCAAAATAAAATTACCTATTTAGCTTTAGGTGATTCTCTCACATATGGACAAGATAATTATGGAGGAAAGGCATATGGATATACCTTATTTTTAAATGACTACTTTAATTCACATCACCAAAAAACATTATTTATAGATCAATATGCTAAAAAAAACCATAACATTAGAGGTATCCAAAACGATATTTTATCAGATAAAACAGTTATAGTAGATAACCATAAATATAATTTGAAAAGATTATTGCAAGAGGCCAATATAATAACAATGTCCATTGGCTTAAATGACATAATTTACGAATATAGCCTAAATAATAAATATGCATTATCTGCATATGAAGAAGACAGAATCATAAAAAGTATCACTGAAGAATATAAAAAATTATTAGACGAAATCAGTATATATAATAGTAAGCCAATTTTTATAGTTGGTTATTCTACACGAAATAAGTATGCTAGTCTCCTTGAAAAACTAAATAATTCATATAAGATAATTAGTAAAAATTACAATAATATTTTTATCGATGTAGACAAAATTTTAAACAGTGATATTTACTTTGACGAAATAAATAGTATTTTTCCCAATTACAAAGGTTATGAAAAAATAGCTAATACAATTATTGACAAATATGAAAATTTAAATAATCGATAGATATATTATCCTAAAGTTACTATAAATAGTTTAATTATTAACCAATACTGTTTTTAAAACGCTATACATATATCTATAACTAATACACATTATGTTACAAAAATGTATATAAAATTGCACAAATTTGAAAATGATGTGAATTATCATAGTAAATAAAGCCCACATTATAAAAAATTGTATTTATTTTGAAAATTAAGAAAATTGTTACTACTCAGCCATAAACAAAAAAGTAGCAAAATTCGGAAGATTCGCAAATTTTTAGACTAAATGCAGGTTTAAAAAAATTTGTTTAATTTACTAGACTTAATTCAGGTTTAAAACAAAGA
>CANRBB010000018.1 GCA_947628745.1 uncultured Bacilli bacterium
TTGAAAATTTGACAAAAAAATAACCATTTTATAATGGTTTGTAAAGATTTATTGATTTAAAACTGATAAATTCCCGGATTATGACGTACTTTTTTTGAAAAAGCTTCGTAAAAACCAATACCAAAATACTCACTACAATAAAAACTATGAACTGAACAACTACATTATCATAAAAACAAGATAATATGCAACTCACCAATGCACCAACTGCGAACCATATAGTTACTAGATTAACAGTTCCCAACTCAATACATAATAATATTAGAAACAAGCCGAACCATACAACAGACATAGATACTCCTCCTATCACCAGTATAAACTATTAATAAACTTTTTTCAACAAAGAGATTGATAGAATTAATAACTTGTATTATAATTAAATATATGAAAATGAGGATGATAAAATGAAAAAGAATAATGGGTTGAAAATATTAACAATATCACTCGCTATATCTGGTATAATTTCCACAGCTAGTGGATTAATCTTAAATAAGATGAGTATTTCAAAAGAAAATACAAAAGTTAAAGTAGAAGTTGTTGAAAAGCAAATAGCAAAGATAAAAACAAACATTCCTATTTTAAAAGATATAACCGTGGAAATAAATGAACCAATTAGTGTTGATGTTAAAACATATATATCAAATATCGAGGATATCAGTGATGAAGCTTTAAAACAATTTAAACTAGATACTTCATTAGTAAACGTAACTCAAGCTGGAAAATACACATATCTAATTATCTATAAAGATAAAAAATACACTGGTAATGTTATAGTTAACGAAAAGGCCCTACCCGAATTAGATTTAAAACTTAAAAATCTATCTCTTAAATTAAATAGTACCTTATCAGAAGACTTAGCCTTCTATATTGAAAATACGGTACCACAAGAGGCAATAGCAACCATGAAATTAGATTTAAGTCAAGTTAATACAAAGCAAGTAGGAAATTATCGTTACACAATAACATATAACCAAAAACAATATACAGGTAATATCCAAATATATGAAGAAGTTGGAACAATTCAAACATCATACACTATACAGTATGTATGTGGCACCAAAACTCTAGCCCCTAAAACCTATACCAAAAATGGAAAGGTAATATTACAAATAGAAGACATTCAAAAACCAGAAGAGTTTACAGAATGTTCTTCAGAAATTGACAGAGAAAAAACAACAATCAATTTCCCAATATCTGTTTCAGATAAAGATACTTACACAATACATTTCAAATTAATAAGTTCTCCATCAGAAAAACAAAACAATTAGTAAATAAGTCAAACCATATGGTTTGATTTTTTCATGTAAATAATTATATCCCTCAAAAACCAATATCCAATAATTGCTGACAATCTAATATTTTAGTTTTTACTATGCCATATATTTTTTACCATTGCTGATTAACACTAAATCTTTTTTCACAAATTTAAACAATTTGTATTTACAATAAGTAAATTAATATAGATTTACTGTATTCGTTATACTCTAATCAACCTAATATTTATTAGGCTGACTTATAGTTAGATTAAACATTTCAATATAAGTAAAAGTATATAAATGTATAAAAATGAGTACATAATAACTATGTACTCAAACATATATTTTCAAACAAATTTCTAATATAACATTTACAAACAAATCTAAGACAAACCTACTATTTCATCATCTATACAATCTATTTTTAAATAATTGGGTTCCTTAGACAACCCTGGCATAGTTATAATATCACCTAAATATACCACAATAAATTCTGCACCAGAATATAATTTAACATCACGTACATGAATAGTATGTTCATAAAATGCACCTAGCTTCTTTGCATCATCTGATAACGAATATTGTGTTTTAGCAACACAAATAGGAAGTTTACCAAAACCATCTTTCTCTAATCTATTAATAGTATTTTCTGCACAATCGCTGTAAATAACATCACTTGCTCTATATATTTCTTTTGCAATTTTAGCAATCTTATCTTTTATATTAACATTGTCATCATATAGTAATTTGAAATTATTAGCATTACCCAACATTTCCAAAGATTTATTAGCCATATCAACAGCACCACTAGAGCCATTTTTATAACTATCACATACAGACACTGCTATATTATTTTGATGGCAAAAATCAATAACAGTATTTATTTCATCAATAGAATCAGTATCATATTTATTTAAAACTACCATCACATTACTATTAAACTTATACATATTTTGAACATGAACTTCTAAGTTGCTCAGCCCTTTTTTAACAGCCAAAACATCTGGATCCAAAATTTTATCTTTTTTTACCAAGGCATTATATTTTAAAGCTTTTATAGTAGCAACTACTAATACTAAATCTGGTTTTAAATTTGCCGTTCTACATTTTATATCAAAAAATTTTTCAGCACCCAAATCAGCTCCAAAACCTGCCTCTGTAACCACATAATCGCCCAAAGATAACGCCATTTTAGTCGCCACTATACTATTACAACCATGAGCTATATTAGCAAAAGGCCCCCCATGAATAATAGCGGGAGTATTTTCCAAAGTCTGTACCAAATTGGGTTTTATAGCATTCTTAAGTAAGGTAACAATCGCTCCCTCAATGCCTAATTGTTTAGCATAAACCATCTGATCTTTACTATTATATCCAACCACGATATTACCAACTCTTCTTCTCAAGTCGTCAATATCCTCGGCTAAACATAATAAAGCCATTATTTCACTTGCAGCAGTAATGGTAAAACTAGTAGAGTGATTATCAATCATAATCTTCCTTAGAGATCTGTCATTTACATCAAGACACCTATTAAATACTACTTTTTGTATATCTAGTTCATTCCCAAAATAAATATGATTATCAATAGCTGCACATATTAAATTGTTAGCGGCTTCAATAGCAGACATATCCCCCGTAAAAAATAAATTTATATCATCCATTGGTACTACTTGACTATATCCTCCACCCGTAGCACCACCTTTCATACCAAAAACAGGACCCATAGATGGTTCTCTTAACGTAAGTACAACCCTTTTACCAAGTCTATGTAAAGCATCAGAAAGTCCAATAGAAACGGTAGTTTTACCCTCACCATAAGGAGTCGGATTAATAGCTGTTACCAGTATCAATTTTCCCCTTTTTGTCTCATTATCATTAAAAGGTACTTTATTTATCTTTGCTTTATCCATACCATAAAACATAACATCTTCTTCATGTAAACCAATACTTAGAGCTAAATCTTTGATTGACATTTTTTTTGCCTTTTTAGCAATTTCTATATCTGTCATATAAGCAACACATTCCTCTCACACTTTAAAATAACACTTAGTCATGGCTCAATCATTTTTCAGACTACCACCAAATTTTGTATATTTTCCACTCATTTTTTGGTGAAATTTAAAAATTCACTTAGAAAATTCTACCACTTTCATTCATATTTTAGCATAAATTTTAAGAATTGGCTATTTGAACCTTTATTAATTATTATGTATCATAACCATCCGTCAGAGAGAAAGAAGGAGGATGAATATGAAAAAATTAATATTCTTAATGACAATTATCGGGATTTTCTTACTACAAACAAATGTTAAAGCTAATACCTTAAACTTCTATGAAGGAGAAATGATTGATGGAATCTACACCAGAAATGAAAAAAATAAAAGTACATTCTATCAAAAAGCCAGATTCTTTAGACGAACCTCAGATAACAAAGCAGCCTACTGCATAGAACCATTTACACGCTTCAAAGATGGTAGCAATTATGAATCAAGCATTAATCCCAACAACATTGATTCACAAACATGGTATAATATGTCCTTAATGGCTTTCTATGGATATGAATATCCAGGTCACACAGACAATAAATGGTATGCTATAACTCAATTAATGATATGGCAAGAAGCAGATAAAAATGCAGAGTTTTATTTTACAGATACATTAAATGGAAATAGAATTAATGCTTACGAATCCGAAATAAATGAAATTAGAACACTAATGGAGAATCACAAAAAAACACCTAGTTTTTCAAATACTACCATCGATTTAGTAGAGGGTGAAAAACTAATAGTCGATCAAAATAATGTCTTAGCAAATTATAAGGAAAAAGATAACAAAATAACTATTACAAATAATTCACTTGATATTTCTAATTTAAAAGCAGGTTCTTATGATTTTAATTTTATAAGATCAAATCAAATAGAAAATGAACCTATACTTTTCTATTATAATAATGAAAGTCAAGATTTAATGACACGCGGTAATATCAATGAACAACCGCTTAATCTAAAAGTAAATATCTATAAGACTGAATTAAATGTTCAAAAAATCGATACAGATAACCAAAATTCAACTTCACGTGGTGAAGGAAAATTAACTGAAGCAACTTTTGAATTATTTAATTATGATAAAAAGAAGATTACTGAATTCAAATTAGATAAAAATGGTAAAGCGACCCTTAATAATTTAAAATTTGGTACATATTACATAAAAGAAAAAGAAGCCGGTAAAGGATATCTTTTAAATGATAATTATTATAAAATAGAAATATCAAAAGATAACCCTATCTACAACATTACCATAGAAAATAAAGTAATCGAAAAAGAAGTTTTTATTCACAAAGAATATGGTACCGAAGGTAATACTACGCAAGAAAGCAACATAACATTTGAAATCTACAATCAAAACGGACAGATTATTACTACAATCACCACTGATGAATATGGAAATGCTAAGGTTAAACTACCTTATGGTACTTACACTTTTAAACAAAAGAATAGTAAAGAAGGATATAGATATGTAGATGATTTTACAGTTATTATCGACGAAAGCACTAAAGAATTAGCTTATAATCTCTATGATTATAAAATACCAGTACCAAATACCAGAAGTAATGAACCAAAAAGTTCAACTACTATAACCACTCTATTACTTATTTTGATTTCATATTTTTATGTTAAAAAAATATATAACATTTAATTTAATAATTATTGTCTTATATTGTGTTATATGTAACTTTATCTTTACAACAGAAACAAGTAATAAACTAAGTAAGAAAATTACAAATACAACGCAAATATCAGAACAAGTAGCTAATACCAGTGACATTATTGCTACATTAACAATACCCAGTCTAAATATAAATAAAAATATCTATAAAATTTCAAGTAGTGAAAATAATGTAGACAAAAATGTTACCATCTTGACAGGATCATCTTTACCTGATAAAAACAATAGTATTGTCTTTCTTGCAGCTCATTCTGGAAGTGGTAAAAATGCTTATTTTGATAATCTAAAGACAATTAATATAAATGATAAAGTCTACTTCAAATACAACAATAAGACCTACATCTATAAAGTAATTAAAATAAATGAAATAGAAAAGAACGGTTATATCAGTGGAACAAGATACAACAACAAAGAATTAGTTTTAACTACATGTAGTGAAAATCCCAAAAAGCAATTAGTAGTAAATTGCGTAATTGAAAAAGAAAATCTAGCTGAAACTAAATAATTAGTCACCTAGATTTTTATTTTTTTATTAACATTTTGATCGCTTCTTGTAACTGATTGTCGTCTTCTATTTTACCCGTCTCATAATAAGTATCATTAAGTTCAACTATTTTATCAGGAGTAATTCCTTTTCCATCAATAGATTTACCTTTTGGAGTAAGCCATTTTTCAGTAGTATATTTAAAACTAGCTCCACTACTGAGATTATACTCTTCTTGAACGGTCCCTTTACCATATGTTTTAACACCAACTAAATAAGCACCATAAGATTCTTTCATAGCCACTGCCAAAATTTCTGAAGCAGAAGCACTCTCTCCATTAATTAAAACTGCTACTTTGTAATTTCTTTTACCATTTCCTGTTGAAAAATATTTTTTTATTTTGCCTTTTGTTTCAATCTGATAAATAACTTTCTTTTTACTCACAAATAAAGATAAAATTTTATCAACTTGGTCCAAATAACCACCAGAGTTATCACGAACATCTATTATAAGAGAATCAATATTTTTCTTTTCAATATTTTTTAATTCGCTTTTAAATTGTTTATAAGTATTTAATGCAAAAGTATCTATGCTAATCAAGCCAATCTTTTTGCCACTTTCCTGGATTACTTGAGAAGAAACTGAAGGTATTTCCACTTTACCCGTTTTAATTTTAATAGACTTAGTCTTTCCTCCTCTTTCAACCTCAAAAGTAACAGTTTTGTTAGCTTTAATCAACTCTACTATCTCATCTAAACTCTTGCCTTTAACTACCTTATTATTTACTTTGCGTATAACATCGTTTATTTTTAAACCAGCTTTATCTGATGGAGAATTTTTAAATATATCCACCACTACAATATCTTCATCAACTTCACCTATTGTTGCTCCTATACCATCATATGATCCTTCAATAGATTGATTAAATTCATATGCTTCATCCTCACTCATATAAACAGTATGTGGATCATCCAAGCTACTAACCATTCCTCGCACTGCTGCATTAAGTAATTCTTTGTCATCAATATCTTTATAATACTTTTCTTTTATATTATTATAAGTATTAACTATTTCATCCACAGAATCACTATATGATTTTTTCAGACCACTGTTAATTGTAATAATACTGCCCAGTACTGAACCAAAGATTATTGAAATAACTATAATTACAACCACTTCAAAGCTTGAGAAACACTCTTGATTAACTTTTTTTTCATTCTTAGAAATTTTCTTATTAATAATTTCTTTATCATCGTTTTTCTTTTTTGTTATTTTTTTCTTCGTCTTTACCATAATTTAGGTTGAAAAACTCAACCACACCTCCTTATAAAATATTAAATTTTATAAAAAAATAAAAAGGCAGAAGTCCGCCTTAATAACATTTATGGCGCCTCAACTAGGACTTGAACCTAGGACCCCTTGATTAACAGTCAAGTGCTCTAACCAACTGAGCTATTGAGGCATAAAGAGTATTGCTACTCTATTTATTAAGATAATTTTCTATATTATCCACAACATAATCAACTATTTCACCATTTTTTATCTTTAAAACTGTTGTCCTACTAATCTTAAGTTCACTCGAATCTTTAGCAACAAAATTATCAGTATCACTAATGCAATTCCTATTAAGACCTTCTGCTAAATCAACAACATACATAAACAATTTACTGTTTTTTTCACTATACTGAGATACTAAATCATAATTATCCTTTGCATCATCTGCTTCACTATCATAAAAGAATACTAAATACTCCTCCTGTTTTTGTGAAAATGTTGTACCAGCAAGTATTTCTTTATACTGTATAGTAGTATTATTATCTAACTTTACCTTAGTTTTTTTATTCAAAATACCAACGGTAAGTAAATAAAAGAGCGCCAGTATTATAAGTATCACCAAAACTACAATAAATATTCTTTTTAATGATAAATTATCATTTGCATAATTACTTTGAATTTTTTCATGCTGACGTCGAAGATTATCTGCCCCTATTTTTGATGTCTTATGTTTGCTCATGTAATCACCAACCAAATTAAGTATATCACAATGAGTCAACTAATGTAAAGATTTTATTTCATGGTTGGAAGAGCACTAATTGAAGATGCTATTTCTACAAGTTCATCTTGATTTAAAACATCACTAACCATATAATACTCAATACCACAAGTACTCCATGTTAAAGAATTTTCACCAAGTACTCCAATAGTATCTTGTAAGATATAAGGTTCACCACTAGTAGGTACAATAGTAAACTCATCAAATACACTTGCAGTCTCTTCAACTAATAGAAAAGGTTTCTCCCCATCAAAAGTTAATATCACTCTTTCACCATTATCTTTAGCCACTTTCTCTTCATTTGTTAATTTTGTACCTGATGGCAAAAATAATGGATATATACTATCTTCAATACTATCAACCTGCTTAGCCATACCCTCTACTTTAACACTTTCCATTACAGTATCCAATTCAAAATAATTTTTCTTAAATGTCGGATTAAAATCAATCTTACTAAAATCCATTGTCATCATAGGAATATTATTTTCATCAAATACCTCAATTTTTTTAACTTTCAATTTCTTACTAAGCATAATATCTTGTTTTATAAGCTTTCTATTATTGGGATAGTTTACCACAGTAGAAAACACATAATTATTATCATTTACTTTAAAATCCCTTTTATCATCATTTTTAATATCATTTAACATTGACTGTAATAAATATATCTGTGAATTACTATAAGGCCAATCGCTTTGAAACTTAAAACTCTTATTTAAGGATGGCGTTACCACAAAAACTCCTTCCGAATTTTTTAAAATTATTTGCTCATGATTATTAGAAGTATTAGTTAAACTAACTTTGTAATTATCGTCTTTTTTGTATGCCACACTCACTTCATAATTATAAACATTATCATTGTTAACGATTTCCAAATTTCCTTCAAGATAATAATTATTATTACCTATTTTTTTATCTAAATCATTCAACACATCACTTTCATCATTTTTACCACATCCTGTCAGTATTATTATCAAAAAAAATAATAAGCACAATACTTTTTTCAAAAAATCACCTCATTTACATTATCCACTAAAATATATGTCACAAAATTTTAAATATTCCGTATAAAACTAAAACATTTGGCCAAAATAATCTTAGATAGAAAGGATGGATAAAATGGATACAATAAAAAAAATAGCCTTAGTTTTAGTAATAATTGGAGCTATAAATTGGTTATTAGTTGGATTATTCGAATTTGACCTAGTTGCTACCATATTCGGTAGTTCGACCAATATTATTGCTAAAATTATTTATATCTTAATTGGTGTAAGTGGATTAATATCTATTACAGCATTATTTAATGAAAAAAAATAATTTAGTCCAAAATAAAACTGATTATCAGATGTAATTTTAATATAACATCATTTAATCAGTTTTTTATTGAACTATTTTTGAGTTATTCTTATCTTAACTTTCTTAGTCTTAGATGAATAAGCCAGTTTCAAGTCATCACCTTTTACTTTAACTTCTACTTCATGTTCTCCAATTCCATAATTTTTCAAATCTATATAAGCTCTTATGTTATTAGATGAGACTGTATCTACAATATCCTTACTTCCCTGTACTACCACAGTAACATTACTATCCTCTTTATTTAATGCTTGAACTACATAATTACTGTCTAAGTTTTCTGTTTCAACAGGGATACCACTAAATTCCTTAGTAATAGATGTATCAACAACTACATTTACACTAATTGATTTAACACTTAATTCCGTAATACCATTTGGTTTCTGCAAGGTAACATTATAAGACTTATCACTAGCTAAACCTTTTACATCAACTTCAACATCTATTGAATCAATCTTATCAACAGCCTTTTCATCACCATAAATGGTAACTGTACTAACACTTGGTTTAATACTCTTAATTGACTTTCCAAAAGCTAAATCTCCTTTTGGAATTACATTTATATTAACTGTTTTACTAGGCGAGGTCACAGTCAATGTTGCATCAACCGTAGATGGAACAATTTCAACATCTACCACTTCTCCATCATTATCATAAGCAACCAATGGTACATTTTTCATCTCAATTTTGCCGGCTTTTGGGTTTGACAAATTATCAACATCTACAAGTGCTTTAACCGTTGCTACTTTCTTCAATTTATATTCGGCTCCCTTTATAATAACATTACTTCTACTCAAAGTTACGTCCTTAATATAAAGTTTACTATCGAGACTATCTTTGTGTAAAATATCATAAGTTAATCCAATAGTCTGAGATACTTTTTTATAGATAGTAACAGTAACAGTCGATGGATCTAACCTATAATCGATAGATTTAAGTTTTTGAGAATACTTAAGTACAACTTTATGATTACCTGGCTTTAAACCGGTCAAATCAACAGTCACTCCACTCGCTGGAGTTTGCTTAGCTAAAAATATATGTCTCTTTTGTCCAATCAAAGTTATATCAACTGTTTTAGGCAAACCCTCTACAACATATAATTCTTCATTATAAGTAGGAATTACTTTTTGCTTATATAAAACTTCAGCATATTGATCAATTGTAACATTCGATTTATTATCTATAATCCAAAAAGTTCCAAATGCTAACAGTAAAGAAATAACAACTAAAGTCGACTTTTTATTAAGTAACTTTTCTAACCCTTTACTATTTTGCTTAAATAAATTAACAACTCTTAGTATTAGTTTAGTTATAGGTGTTATCAACCACTTATCAAAAAATAAATATATGTGGTGAAAAATATTTCCAAAAAATTTAGTTATTTTCTTCATATATATCTTCCTCATCCTCAAACTCATCTTCTAATGAATCATGCTTTGGCCTAAGTTCATCAATTAAAATCATTCTTACATCATCAATAGTAAGATTATAAAATAACTCTCCCTTAATAGCTATTGACATACGCCCAGTTTCCTCAGATACTATTAGCGCGATGGCATCCGTTTCCTCAGAAATACCTACTGCTGCCCTATGTCTTGTACCAAGCCTTTTATTAAGTTTAGAACTACTACTTGTAGGAAAAACTGCTCCAGCACAGGTAATTCTGTCCCCTTGTATTATAACACCACCATCATGTAATGGATTATTTGGAAAGAAAATAGAAATAAGTAAATCACTAGATAAATCGGCATAAATTTTTTTTGCCTTATCAATATAGTTACCCAAACTAATATCTCTCTCAAGTACTATTAAAGCTCCTATTTTGGCCTTTCTTAAGCTATCCATCGCACTTATAATTTGATACACCATATTTTCTCTTTCATCAACTGTAAGTACCTTATGACGACCTAGTAATTGACTTCTCCCAATTTGTTCCAAAATATTTCTAATTTCTGGTTGAAATATTATAATTAACGCCAAAGGTCCATACATTATTACATATTCAAGCAACAAACCAACTGTCGTAAAATCAAATAAATCACTAATAACTTTTAAAATAATAACTAAGGCTACTCCTTTAAAAATTAGTGATAATTTAACATTATTTCGTATATGCTTCAACATATAATAAAAGATAATCCAAACCAATGATATATCAATAATTTTCTTAATAATTGATATAACATCCGTAATAGTAATATTCATATAAGCCCATCCCTTTCTTATCACACAGCAATATTAACTTAAAATAAATTCTATTTTATTCTCATCTCAAAAATAACTAATCAAAAAATAAAACTTATCTATTTATTATTATCAGTATCATTCTGACTGTCAATATAATTAGTAGAAATCTGAGAAGATTCATTATCTTGATTAACGCCATAGGAAATTTCATGATTAGTCAAATCATTATTTTCTTCTTTGTTATAAACATTTTGGTAAGTAGCAATATCTAGATTCTGATTAGCTTCTCTAACTTCATCAGCTTTTCCTTTGGCCAATAACTCCCTTATTCTAGCAACACATATAGCAATTAAAACCAAACATATTACAACCACAACATAATACAAAGGACCATTTAACTTATCCCTAAAAAAATATATTATTGAATCCATAAATGTCTCCTATTCTACATACATATATGATAACATTTTTAATAAGTCATTACAACCCAAATTTAAAAAATAGCAACATAATATTTAATATTATATTATTAATATAGTAACAATATTACATTTATAATAACATAAGGCTAACGAAATAAGTTTTTCTTCAATATCTTATCCTCTTGTTTATCCAAAACAGTATTTATAAATTGATTAAAAGCATCATCATTTTGTTTACCTATTAAATCTAAACATAATTTATTTATTTTACAAGTTTGAACAATAGTAAGTTTGCTAACTGGATCAATACCATGTGAATGATTTAAAGTACATATATCAGTATTAGATAAAACACCATTTACTTTTAATAATCCATCAACCAATTTATATCTTTCTATTTCATTTTGATGTGTATGAGTCTTTATTCCACTACCCTTAGGCATAACCAAATAACCAAGTTCAAATCCATCACTATTAAGATCACCACATATATGTATTTTTAATACTCTATTAATAGAAATAGATTTGGATAATACTGTATACTGATGATTTCTAAGTTTCCCAAAAACATAATATAATTCGTTTTCCATAATCAACCTCCATAAATATGTACCACACATTATACCAAATAAAGACAGCAATTTCAAATCACTAGCAATAAAACTAGCCGTTTTTTATCTTTACTCCCACTTAAACTCTTCGAGCTTTCACTAATCTAATGCGAATAACATAATAATCTACAACTTTTACAAAATCAACAATATTGATAATCAATTGCTGTATTATTTTAACAAGCTGGTGAATTGTTTTACTGATGAAAATATATTATAATATCTATGACGAATAAAAACCTAAAGTTACTTCCTTAAAAAGGGGGATTTTAAGATGCCATTAGTTTATATTGATAAAAATTTAAATAATATTATTGAAAATTCAAATAACGTTTTGTATTTAAGACCATATGATATAGGATACAAACGAGCATTATTTGCTATAGTTAAAGAAGAACAAGGTGTTTATAAGAAAGTCCAACTCACTAAGGAACAGTCTAAAATGTCTTTCCCTTGGGAACCTATATATTGGTTCTATAATGGGCTGGACATCTTCTTTTAAAAGATTTTATATCTTTTTATAACGAGCTTGCTTTAAATACAACTAATTTAGATGGATTTAAGACTAAAACACTAAAAAATAAAATCTATAACGTTGATATATTGGCAATATTTAATGATGGTTCAGCAACTTTTGTTACACGAAAAAAAGCAGTTGATGTACAAGGTGAAATACAATCATACATAAATTTATTAAGACAGTATAAAGAATATAATCCACAACATAATACTTATGAGATTATAGAATTTCATAGTGTTAATGATGATACCTTTATAATACCTAAACTTCAAAATGAAATAGAAAAACAATCAAAAGTTAGAAAACTAACAAGAAATAATAATAGACCATAACTAAGATGATAATGAAAAAGTTTATTTATCAAAATCATCTTTTTGTTTTAAATTATTTATTAACAAGTTAATTAAGTTTAACAATTTTTCTTACACTAACTTTTGTTTTGATAAAATATTTAACCCCCTAGATATTTTGACAAGTTTATCAAAATAACCTAAGGGGCTATCTTTTATATTAAATATTCGAAAAAGCTCGAACAGATTTCCCAATGGTGCGATTGAGAAAGTTATTTCAAACTTTTTTCTCTAAAGTAAAAGTAAGTGATTAATACAACATTTGTATCAATTTCTTAATTCAATTATAACCTATTTTTAATATTTTCTTCTTTTTTTATTCTTTCTTTTTAAATTTAATGTTGTTGGTTCTTGTGTTCCCTGTTCTAGTTGTTTTTTCCATGCTTCTTCATTTAATGGCCTTAAAGCAACGTTAATTTTCTTTTCAATAGATAAAAGAGCACTCGCTTGTTTTTCATATGTTCTATTTGGAGTACTTTCAAAATTTTAATATTTACTCGTATATACACCAATTGTCTGTGGATTAAACAAAGTTCCTTTTTTAGACAAAGTTTGAATTTCAAATATTCTCAAATTGTCATACCTATATTTCTTAGAAAAAACAATAGTACATAACGTTCTGCCTTAATAAATATTTTCAATTAAAAAGGCGAAGTACGTTTTGCGAGGTAACTCGTGAAAGTAGAGATAGCCTTTTCCTTTTTATTTAAACTTGATTTAACGTTAGTTTGTATAAGTTATTGCTTAAAAGGATTGCAAAAGGGAATTTTCCCTTTGCCCACTGATACTAGCTCGTCAATATCATGGTGAGTTACTATCTTGTCTTAAAGATAGTCTTTGCCAATTTAAAACTACCTCTTAATTCCTTCTGTTTGAATTTGATCAATTTCCATAGTTTTTAAATATTCTTTTAACGCTTGAACCATTTTTTGATATCCTGCTTCGCTCATATTGTTTGTAACAAAATTATCATGTGAATATAGTCCTCTTCTTTCGGCTAAATGATTATCACCAAAGTCCCATATTTGGTAAGTCGATTGAAATTCTGAAAAACTTTTTCCATCAGCTACTTCAACAAAACTTTTAGCAGCATCAATAAATGAACCACCATTTTGAAGAATCCAATTTTCGATTCCTACTCCACCTAAACCACCTTGAGGGATTTCCCCACGATTAGGTTTATATACTTCAGCTTTTTTTAATACTTGTTTTGCAAGTAAGATATTAGCAACAACATATTTATACTTTTCTGGATCATTTCTTTGAATAGTAGCAAGTCTATCTTGTAATGCCATATCAGTAGAATATGATACTTTATCTGTTTTTTCAGTAAAAGTAATATCAATATCTACGCTCATATCAGTATCTATTTGAACATTCTTTAATCTAAAGTCTCCAGTTCCAGTTAATTCAGAAGAATTTTCTCTACCTAAATTTCTTAATATAGTTTGTTTTAGTTCATTTAATCTTGCAGGATTTGATAATATAGTTTTATCTAATCTCATCATGAAATCAAAATCGCCATCTCCAGGTTTATTTGTTCCTCTTCCTGTTGAACCTGTATCAATTAATTCTACAAATCCCTCTGTTAAATCTCCATCAATATTAGTTTTTAAGTGTAATCCTAATTCTTCAAGAGATTTTTTAATAATACTATTAATTTTTTTTCTTTTTGCTTGAACTTCAAAATTACTTTGTTCTATTTGTTCTGCATAATATTCAGTTTCCTCTGTAATTAGATTTTCGGAGAAAGTATAGTTATCTTCTCCAAAATATGACAAACCACTCATTTTAGATCTTAATTCATCATAATCTTTTGGAGTAAATATAATTTTACCTTCTTTATTAGCTACAGGAATGTAGAAACCATTCATAACAATTTCTAATCCTACTTTCGGATCATAATTATCCATAACAATATAATTTATTTCACTAGAAGCAAATCCTGTTCTAATTCCATAATGACCTTGCCCTAAAACTCCTGTGTAGAATACCTCCATTTTAGACATATCCCTTTTTACTTCTAATGTTTCACTACTTGTTCTAGTAGTAATAAATCTATCATCATTTTTTAGTACAAACCATATAGGTCCGTAACTTGAAGCAACTGTTGCACCCATTTTTTCACTTATTGTTCCATCTGAACTCATTATCATTGAAATATCTGTATCAAGAGGAGTAGCATCACTACCAGCACTTGAACCTAAATACTCTTTTGAAACACTACCATTCTGTAAAATATTTCTTAAATATGTAATATCTCCAATTCCTTTTATGAAATCTCCTTGTTCCAATACCATATCTGAATTCGAGGCATCTCTATTTCTTAAATCAGCAGTCTTAACTTTTCTTTCAATATATTCTTTTGCTTGTTCCAAAGTATCAATTCCAGCAAATCCACAGAACATTCTAATAACTCTATCAGCTAAATTATAATCTAATGTTCCATCTGGAGATAATTTTTTTGAAAGCTCTAAAATATCTGTTAAAACATCACCAGTTGATGTAAATATTTCACTATTATTTTTAGCTTTCATTGTATTGTTGTATAAAGTTGCTAAATGATCACAGAAAGTAGTTAATTCTCTCATTTCTGCTTCTCTAAGTGAATCGAATTGAATTTGGCCTGATTTTATACTCTCATATAAATTAGAACCAAATTCTATGTTTTTCAAATATACATTAACAGATCTATTATTTGATCCAAATGATGATTTAATTAAATCAGAGAATACTATAACTTTTTTACTTGTTGTTGATGACCTTTTCAATACTGGAGATACCATTGAACTTTCAAAATTGAAACCCTGAAAATCAGGGTGTAATATTTCAAAACAAGAATATATTTTTCCTACAATTGGAATATTATTTCTTATAAATACATCTTCAATTTTACTTAAACTTTCTAAAGGATTATTTGACTTCAATATTTGAATAGCAAGTTCTTTTCTAAAGGTAAATATTTCACTTGAATTTGATAATGATAGTCTTGATAAAACTTCTGAAACATATTCTATTTTTTCTACATCAATATTAGTTCCAAATTCCATAACATACTCTTTAAATGTTTTTTGAAGTTCAACATCTTGTATTTTAGAATATGTTGTTATAACTTTCATACGATTATAGTTTCCAGTTTTAAAATTGTCAGAATCATTAAATAGAGGAATAATCCAAGACATATTTTCTGAAAAAGCACATGCTATATTTGTATGTTCAAATATTTTTAACAATTCAGGATTATCATTAAAATCTTTCAATGTAAATTCTCTATTATAAAACTTATCTTTAATTTCTTTTGGTACATTTGCACCTAAGAATAAAGTTGGATTACTATTTTTGAAATGACTAGGAATATACTCATCATATTTCATATTTCCATCAATAATATTCTGTAATATAGTTTTATCGAGTTCATCAAGGAAACCATCTTGCATAAATTCTGGATTATATAAAAAGTTTTTAAGGTTATTTGCTTTATATACTCGTTCAACATATTTTCCATATATAAGCATTACATCTAAAGCATCTGATTCGCCAAAAGTCTGTTTAAGTGCATTAACAAAATTTATTTGATGATATCTAGTTCTATATCCTAAAGGTCCAGAAATACTCAAATCATTAGAAGAGTTTCTAAGTGCTATACCAACAGGCATATATTTAAATAAGCATTCTAAATCAATGCCATTTAAATAATTTCTATAAGATGGATTTGATAAAATAAATTCTGAAGTAATAGTTCTACCATAAAAAGCTTCTTGCAATTCTTGTGGTGCATTTTTATCTAAAAACATAGATGGATATTTTTCAATTAAATCCTTAGGAATATGTGTAGGATAGGTTAATCCTTTTTCAATAATGAGTTTTCTGAAAGTTTCATGAATTCTATTTTGAATTTGGACTATATCATCATTAATTGAAAACCTTATTTCATATTGATAATGATGAAGCATTCTTCTATCAAAAACAATATCTAAAACATCACTATATTCAGTAATAAAATTCATAACTCCATTAAAGTCAGCTTTATTACCAAGAAATTTATAAATATTCTCATATACGTGTAATGCATTACCACCTTCGACTTGTATTTCCATATTTTTAAAACATGAACTCAAATCTTTTCCATTTAAGAATTGAATATATTCTGGATGTTCTAATAATAGTTGAGGAGTAATAGATTTTGTATAAAACAGTTTTTGTAATTCTTCAGGTGCTTCTTCTGAAATAAATAACTCTGCATTTCTAACTCTAAATTCTCCTGTCATATCTCTATAATCAGGAGCTTTATCTGCATAATTCCAATCAGTTGGGCCATATATTATCATTCTCCTCATTGCTTCATAAAATTCATCTTTAGTATATGGTCTGTCAATATAGTTTCCATTTTCATCTATATTCTTTTTTGTATAAATTGTTTTACTAGAATCATGTATATTTCCACCATAATTTAAATACATATCATACATTAGTTTTAGCATTTCACAATTATTTTTAGTAAAAAAGTGTCCACATTCATTGTCAAAATCAACAATATTCCTTAATCCATAAGTCTCAATAAAAGATAAAACATCAGAGTTTAATAATTCTGAAAATGGAATAGGCATATTAAATAAATAATCTCCAGGAAGATTTTGCAATTCTTCAATTAATTTTTCAGGTAAATATCCATAGTGAAATATTTTTAAATAGTCTTGCATTGATGAATACTTAAAAATTTCTTTATATTGTTCATCTGTTGGCTTAATTGGTGGTCTATAATCACCATACTCTCTTTTAGTATTACTTAAAACATCATCTGTAAATTGTTTTAAATAATTATGTTTTTCTTCTTCTGAAGAAAGACTAGAAATAGTGTCGATAAAACTATAAATATCATTATTTTCAATAATTAAAGATGCTAAATTACCATAACTAGACATAAATTCTTTTAACATATTATCTGTAATATGGTTTTTATTTGCATTATCATTTAATAGACAATAACTTAAATCTTTATTTCTAAATAAATCCCAATTATATATTATTTCTTTTAGTCCTATTTCGCCTTCATTAAAATTATTTATTATATATCTTAAATTTTCATCATTATTTTGTGATACATCAAACAATCTATCGGAATATACTTCTCTCATTTTAGGTGTATAATCAACTGGTTTTATTTCATCTTTTACTAATTCATATAGAGCACTATTAATGTCTTTAACTTGTGAATCAATAGACATTAATACATTTCTAAAATTAATGTTACTATTATAATATACTCGTTTATTAATTAATTCCCAATCTAATTCTTTGCATCTATCAATACCAAACTTCTCTACAATTATTCTATCGGATTCTATGAT
>CANRBB010000019.1 GCA_947628745.1 uncultured Bacilli bacterium
ATAATTAGTTTTTTAGGCAATTTGTGATAATTTAGCAAGATTATATTGCTTAGTCTTCTTCATAACTGAAAACCAGTCAATGATAGTTAAAATACCACAACATCCCCCTGTCAATAACTTTAAGACTCCCATACCTGTATCACCTAGTAAGAATCTGTCTACTCCAAGACCTCCTACTAATATTGACACTATCAATAACATTGTAGGATCTTTGTACTCAATACTTTGAACAATAGTAACTTGCTCTGCTGGCAACTTTTCTAGCTTTTGTCTTACTATTGGAATAGCATTTGCTTCAAAATATTTAGCATTGGTTGTAAGGTATAAATCAATTTGCTCTTTTGTCATAATACATACTTCTCCTCTCCTAGTCTAAGGATAGCATAAATTGATATTTTCGTAAAGTATTATTGATTCGATAATTTACATGATATTAAAGATTAGTTGGCAAATACTAGTAAGATATAGTTAAAAGGAGCTATTGAGTATTAATATCAGTTTTTTATTCTATTTATAATTTTACAAAGACTTGTCATAGGATAAATTATTAATTGTAAATATAGAGTTCATGTTGAGCTCTAGTACAGGCGACATATAATAGGTTTTTTTCATCCCTTTTATATTTTGAAAGTGGGTCATTATAGACAATGACGCTGTCAAATTCTAACCCTTTGGCAAGGTGAGCTGGAATAATTACAAAGTCAGTTCTTTTTTCTCTGGAAAATTCACTTATCAAGGTACAGTTGATATCTTTCTTTAACAAGTTATAGATTTTTTCGGCAATTTGGGGGTCTTTTGTAATAAGGGCAATGTTGATATAATCTAGTTCAAGTAGCCTAATGTCATCTAACAGAGTTCCTTTAAGGTCAACAATATTACGACGATATATAACGGGCTTGCTGTTTTCTTTTCTAATGGCGTTAACGTGTGTTAAACCTAATATTTTATTGGTATATTCTATTATTTGTGGTGAGGAACGGTAGGTTTTATTTAGCTCAATGTATTTTGAGTCTACAAAAATGTCTTTTAATCTGGCTAAAGAGTCGTGCTGATAGTAAGGATTTATATTTTGGAAGATATCACCTAATATAGTAAAAGAGGCTTTTTTAAATATTTTGGAGATAATAATATACTGTAAAGCATTATAGTCTTGGGCTTCGTCGATTACTACCTGTTTGATTGTTGCCTCATAGATAAAGCCACCTAGCATGCCTTTGATGTAGGCAAATAGAAGACTATCCTCGTATTTTAGGGTATCAACATTAATAAATTTATTTACCTCTTTTTCACTTAGTTTAATTTTAGAGAATTTACTCATAAAAAAGTGTTTGTAAATAGTTTTATAATCAAGCATAAAGTTTGCCGAATCTTTTAAAAGTTTAAGAAAAGTTTTTTTCTTTTTGAGAGATCCTTTATAGAAATTGCTACAAATCTTTTCTGATATTTCTTCTACTCTTTCAAAAAGGGGAAGGCGGTTGTACTTATAATGAAGGAGTTCATTTAATTCTTCTTTGGAGATATAATTTGTTCTAGACTCAGTAATATCTTTTGTAAATTTACTTGTTTTAACAAAAGCATTTAAATACATTGTTAAATCTTGGATGATTTCATCGCTTTGTTTATATTTGACAAGTTCTATATTTTTTTCTTGATAGGTGTAATAACGATTGATGAATTGAGGAAAAGTTTCAATATTTTTATATTCTGTAATAAAATTACTTAAGTAATCGTTGAAAGTTGTTTGTAAAGTGTTTTCTTCACCAAGCTCTGGTAAAACATTAGAAATATATTCAGTAAAAATATTATTGGGTGAAAAAATAACAATGTTATTAGAAGTAAGATGTTCTAGCCGGTATAGTAAAAAAGCAATACGATGTAGTGCAACAGAAGTTTTGCCACTGCCAGCTATACCTTGAACGATTAAGTTTTTGTCTTCAAGATTTCTAATTACTTTATTTTGTTCTTGCTGAATGGTATTGACAACATTACGCATTTTAGCACTGGATGAGGTGGCTAGAACTTCCTGAAGTAAATCATCACTAATATTTAGAGAAGTATCAAAAACATTAATTAGCTCATTTTTTTCTATTTTATATTGCCTTTTCCTTTTAAGCTCGCCAGTAAATTTACCACCTGGCGCAAAAAAATAACATGGCCCTGTTTCAAAATCGTAATATAGACTGCATATAGGACTGCGCCAATCATAAATAATATTCTCATTATCTTTATCTTTTAAATATGTGGTAGAAATATAGATTAATTCTTCTTTATCTTCCTCATCGTCTTTATAAAGGATGGAGGCAAAATATGGCTTTTCTTTAATTCTTAATAATCTCTTTAGATATTGCTCTTGTTTTATGGCTTTTGTTTCTACTTCAGAGGTGGAAAGTTTGGCTTGTGATATATCTGCGGAGTCAAAGGAAGATGAATCTTGCCAAGATATTTTTTTGAATTCTAGTAAGTCATCATATGATATTTTAGTGTTTTTTTGTAATTCTTTTATGGTCTCATTTAGCTCTTGGGATACTTTTTTTAAAGTTTCTCGTTCTTTTTCTTCTTCAGTGGGTGCAATCATACTTTTTTCTCCTATCTTTATACTTATCTTTCTCTATAATTATAGTTTATGGGTGATGGTTTTGCAAATAAAGCCTTAATTTTACCAATGTAGTTGATGTCAAACATTATAAAAGACTACTAGAAGTAGTCATAATAATATATACTAGCTGTGTTAAGAAAGATATTTGTTTAATTCTTGTATAAATTCATCTTCTATTTCTTTTAATCTTTCTTGTGTCTGGGCTTCAAAACGGGCAGTTATATTTGGCCCTGTATTAGAGGCTCTAACTAAAGCAAAGCCATCTTCAAATAACACTTTAACGCCATCAATGGTGAGACACTTGTAATGTTTTTCTTTAGCATAGTCTTCAATCTTACCCACTATATTAAATTTGATATCATCGGCTGCATGAAACTTTAGTTCTTCCGTGGAATAATATTTAGGAATTGTACTTATTAATTCTGTAAGAGTTTGGGTAGATCTTGATAATAATTCAATCATTCTTAGACCCGCATATAATCCGGAATCAAAGCCTGGGAAACGGTCATTAAAATAGACGTGGCCTGATAATTCTCCTCCTAGAGGAAGATTTAATTCTTTAACACGGGCTTTAGTGTAGGAATTACCCGTTCTATAACATTCACATTCGCCACCTAATCTTATGATTTCATCTTCCAAGGCTTTACTGCACTTGATATCATATAAAAATTTCTTATTTTCAACTTTATCAATTATGTCTCTAATCATTAAAATTAAATAGTGATCGGTTGGAATATATTCTCCTTTGTTCGATACAACGCCTACACGGTCTCCATCACCATCAAAGGCAATACCTAAATCGGCGTTTGTCGTTTTTACTTTTTCTTTAAGAGCTGTCAAATTAGCTTCTACACTTGGATCTGGATGATGGTTAGGAAAGCGACCATCACTTTGGGTAAACAAAGGAATAATCTCAATAGGAAATAAACTATATAATTTTTCGGCTATAATACTAGTAGTCCCATTACCACAATCAATTACAGCTTTTATTTTTTTTGGCCCAAAGGATAAAGATCTTTTGAACAAATCAAAATATTCATCAGTTATATCATATTGTTCTACCTTACCATTACCACTTCTAAACTCTCCTTTTTTTAAGTAATCATAAAAGTCTTGTATCTCTTGTCCCTTACAGTTACCACTTTCATCAAAAGCAAATTTAAAGCCATTATCGTCCTTTGGGTTATGAGAAGCTGTGACCATAACGCCTGATGGAATATTTAATTTTAGACAAGCATAATAGTACATAGGTGTAGTACATAAGCCTAAGCTTACAATATCAACACCAGTTTGACTAATACCTTTCATAAGGGCATCGTATAGCTCATCAGATGAAAGTCTGTTATCATGTCCAATAACACATTTGGTTTTACCCAAATCTTGAATTTTACTACCGAAAGCTAAACCAATTGTATAGGCAGTATTTGCTACTAAATCTTCTGGGTAGACACCTCTGATGTCGTAACCTCTAAATATTGTTCTTTTTATATTTTTATCTATTTCCATAAATTAAGCTCCTTATATATTATTTGTTATTTATTTTTTATTTTTATTTGTATTTTTAATTTGTCTTTTTATTTTTTAATTCTTCTGCTTTTTCTTCAAAATTCATTTTAGCTTGACGTAATTTTTCTCTAAAACCTTTTACGAGATTTTTAAATTCGCCAAATTCAACTCCATTAAATTTGTCATTATGAGGGAATGCTTTTAATAAACGATTGTAAAGGAAGGAATGCTTCTTAATCTTATTTATTACTTCTTGGCGGGCAATTTCAGTGATGTCTTTTTGTTTAAATTTAACAAGAGTTTTTCTTACTCCTAGTAAAGTTGTAACGGTTACTGCAAAGTCAGAGATGAAAACAATGAGGCAGATAGTCGATATTAAGACTATATGCTTAGGTGGAATAGCTGTTAAAATGTTGTTAACGATGGGATAAACTAAATAAACAACTACTAAACCGGCAAGTCCGAACAGAATTGAATTAATTAAACAAACGCGACCATCGATATTAAATAACTTATGAGAATAATCCCACCATCTCACCTTAAATATTTTCTCCATAATCCAACTGGTAAAATATTCTATGACAGTACAAACTATTGTCGACATCAAAAACAAAGCCAAAGGGTCGTTGAAGTATCGCCGTAAAGCATATAATACAACAACTGTACCGACTCCATAAATTGGTATATAAGGTCCAATTAGGAAACCTCTTTGCCACGTAAGTTTATGATTTTGTAATGTGCAGAAGCAAACTTCGGCACAGTACCCTAAAACACTTGCAGTAAAGAAAAACAAAAATAAATACATGACACTATATACTAAATTATTCACTATGCTACCACCTATTATTATGATAACATAAAGTACCTAATTTTGACTAATAAATTGATAAAAGTGACAAAAATAATTTCAGAAAAGAAGTATAGACGTCGCCTTTTCAAAAAATAGAAAAACAGAGTAAATCTGTTAGTCTAATAATTATGGCGTTAAGCGACTTGGACCCCTAAATAAGAATTCTGTTTCTTTAATACTATTTATATTTAAAAGTAACATAGTTAAGCGATCAACACCAATAGCGAAACCACCATGTGGTGGGCATCCATATTTGAAAAATTCAAGATAAAATTTGACATCTTCTTTTAAACCTTTTGATTCAGCGTTGGCACAAATTTGTTCGTAACGGTGTTCTCTTTGAGCTCCACTGGTGATTTCAACTCCACGCCAGATTAAATCATAGCCTTGAAGTGTACCATTTTCATCACGCATGTGATAAAAGGCTCTCTTATCGGCAGGATAATCTACAACAAACATAAATTCATGATTAAATTTCTCTTTAGCTAATTTATACACTAATCTTTCAGCCTCGGTAGTTAAGTCTGTCTTTTCCTCAGGGGCTACTTTATAGTTATAACGAGTCTCCAATTCTTGATAGACGTCGCTTAATTTCATGACAGGGAAAGGCAAAGTCGGTACTATTATTTCTTCGCCAAACGTTTCCTTTATTTTAGTACCATATTCTTCTTTAACTTTTGTTAGGGCATAAGTTAGCATTTCAGCCTCTAAATTCATGACATCTTCATAGCTATCAATGTATGAAAATTCAACATCAAAACTAGTAAACTCTGTGGCATGTCGTGAAGTGTTAGAATTTTCAGCTCTAAAGCAAGGAGCTACTTCAAAAATCTTACTGAACCCACTCGCCATAGCCATTTGTTTATAAAATTGAGGTGATTGAGCAAGATAAGCTTTGTTGTCAAAATACTTTACTTCAAAGACCTCGGCCCCGCTTTCGCTTGCAGTAGCAATAAATTTGGGAGTATGAATTTCTGTAAAATCGTTTTGATAGAGATATTCTCGTATATATTTAACCAAAAGCGATTGAACTTGGAACAAAAGTATATTGGCATCACTTCTTAGATCAATAAAGCGATAATCTAATCTAGTATCAAGATTTACACCATCAATTTTTTTATAATTGAAAGGTAGCTCATTATTACTCTTACTCGTAATTTCAATATTAGTAGGAATAAGCTCCATACCATTAAGTTTAACCTTAGGTGAGTCTAATAATTTCCCAGTTACTTTAACAGTACTTTCAACAGGAAGTGATGAGACTAAATCAACAAGCTCCTTATTTTTTTCCTCGCTTTTTTCAATCGTTACTTGTACTTTACCTGTTGAATCTCTAAGTATAATAAATTGAACCCATTGCAAATCTCTAATGCTATCAACAAAACCACTAAATTCTATTTCCTCGTTTAGATGCTGTTTTAATTCTTTGGCATATATTTTCATAGTGTCTCCTCCTCTACTTTAATCTTTGCAGTGACAATCATCGTGTGAACAGTGATGTTCGCATTCGCAATTATCAGTTAAAGATGTTTGCTTTTGAAAATTCTCAAAATCAAGAGTTAAACTATCTTCATCTGCTAATTGTTCATCTAAGTAATATATTAAATATTCTAAAGATATTTTATCTGTTTTTTTGGTGTTACTGTTTTTTACTTGAACTTCGCCATTATCTAAGTCTTCACTATTTAAGATGATGAGTAATTTACTTTTTAGGCGCTCAGCCTGTTTAAATTGGGCTTTTAATGACCTGTTAGTATATTCTGTTTCGATAGTAAAGCCAGCCATGCGTAATTCTTGTTGAAGATATAGGGCATATTTTTTTTCATCTTCATTAACATACATAATAAAGGCATCAATTTCTTTTTTAATGGGAAGCTCTACGTCTTGTTCTTTTAGAGCTAAAACAACGCGACTAACTCCTGATGCAAAACCAATACATGCAGTGTCTGGTCCACCTAATTCTTTCACAAGACCATTATATCGACCTCCTGCACCGATAGTTTGTGCATTGCTTAGTCCGGGAAGATCTACTTTTATCTCAAAGACAGTGTGATTGTAGTAATCTAGACCTCGTACAATTTGAGGGTTTACTTCGTATGGTATTTCTAGAATATCTAAATAATCTTTTAAAGTCTCAAAACGTTCTTTACTTTCCTCATTTAAATAAGCAATGGTAGTGGGAGCATTCTTTATAATGTCAGTAGCACTGTCTATTTTACAATCTAAAATACGTAAAGGATTCTTTTCAAGTCTAGCTTTACAGTCATCGCATAGTTTATCTTGATATGGTTTTAAATAATTTAAAAGTGCTTGTCGATAATTATTCCTAGATTCACTATCCCCTAATGAATTGATTTCTACTTTAATATCTTTAAGACCCAACATTTTATAAATATTAACAGCAACAGATATCACTTCGGCATCGCTTAGTGGATCATCGGTTCCTAAAACTTCAAAGCCAAACTGTGTAAGTTCGCGATCGCGTCCTAATTGAGGTCTTTCATAACGATACATTGTGCCATTGTAATAACACTTTACTGGTAGAGTCTCACTACCATACATTTTATTCTCAATAAAACTACGAACGACGCCTGCCGTACCCTCTGGTCGTAATGTTAGTTTGCGGTTGCCCCTATCAACGAAGTCATAGGTCTCTTTAGTTACTATATCTGAGGTGTCTCCTATGCCCCTATGGAATAACTCAGTAGCTTCAAATAAAGGTGTACGAATATAAGTATAGTTATATTTCTCCATCACTGAATCTACTATTTCTTCTATATACTTCCAAATTTTTGCTTCTTTACCATATATATCACTAGTTCCCTTTGGTTTTGTTATCATTTCGTCCTCCTAAAAAATAATTAGTTATTTGTTATATTTTATATTATACACTAGTTTTATTGTCTTAACAAATCAAATATGTTTTGAATTCTAGTATCTTTTTCGTAATCTTAACTATTGGTAGAAAACTATGGTTTTTAAAGATTAATATTAACTGTGGTGAAATGTAGAAAAAGTGTATTTTAGTAGCAATATTATTTTTTATTACCATATCTAGAAAATCTGTAATACTTTATCTAATTTAAAAATATTTTGCAATAAAACTTAGTTTTGATCAGCGTTTTTATTTATTGTGGTATTAAAGTAGAAAGGTGTTTATATAAATTTTATAGTTATAAACTCTAAAAAGCCTTTATTGTAAATATACTTATCCATTAATGTTTAGTCTAAATAGCAATGAAAAATGATACCCTTTCCGATACCATTTCTCTAAAAGTTTTTAGTTTGCTATGGAATCCATAATTAATGGAATAACATTTTTCTTTCTAGAAACGCAGTTTTCGATGAATTCTCCTTCGGTTACTTCCTTGTCATAACTTTGATTTAATATTTCTTGTCCTTTTTTATTGAAAAGTAGATAAGATCCATTCTTAATGATGTCTGTTACATATAGGGCAACTAGACTATAATTATTGCCTTCTGCTACTTCATCTAAGACAGCAATATATTTATCCATATCTTTTTTAATATCATCAAAATTCATTGTAAAGAATTGTGCTACACCAAATGATTTATCATTAATGGTATATAATTTATAATCGTTGTACAAAACATCTTCTATACTCATACCTTCTAGTGATGTTCCGGCCTTTAACATATCCATACCATATTTCTCATAGTCAACATCTGCTATTTTGGCTAAATCATAAACTGCTTGTCTATCAGTTTCTGTAGTTGTAGGGCTCTTAAGTATAAGTGTGTCTGATAAGATACCTGATAACATCATACCGGCCATTTCTTTTGGTATTTCTACTTTTCTTTCTTTGTATAATGTATAAACTATGGTACATGTTGAGCCAACAGCCATATTTCTAAAGTTGATAGGAATGTCTGTTGTGACGCTACCAATATTATGATGATCTATTATTTCTAGGACGGTAGCTTCTTCAATACCATCAACACTCTGTAATTTTTCATTATGATCTACTAAGATTACTTTTTTAGGTGTCTTATCAGTTAAGTCCGTAATTCTTAGTAAGCCTAAACATTTATTATTTTTGTCAACAACAGGATAGTTAGTATGTCTTAATTTATTATTAACGTCTAAGACAGTATCGACATAGTCTGTATCTTCAAATTTAGTAGGGTTATAACTACAAACCATTGTTTTTAAATAACTGCTTAGAGAAATTAGCTTAGAAACATGGTATGAATCATATTCACTTCTAATAATATTTACTTTATTGTTTTTAGCTATGTCTAAATATTCATCATTAATTTTACCATTGCCTGAGATAACAATTAGTCTAACACCTGATGATACAGCATATTCAATAATAGGTTGTCTGTCGCCTACAATCAAGATTATATTGTTATCTAGGGAAATCTTTTCTTTAAAGGTATTGCTATCATATGCACCTACTAGTAATTTTCCTTTTATTTCATCATCAAAGCGACATACTTCTTTACCTTTTAGTACCTTTAAAATATTGTCATATGAAGTAAATATATCATTATCTTTAGCATCTAAGAAAGCCCTGGATAAATCTTTCATTGTTAAAAGTCCAACAAAGTCATTATCAGCTTTTACTATTGGCACACCAGTTAGGCCCTCTTTTAACATATATTGATAGCCATCATAGATTGTTTCTTTCTCATTTAAAATAAAATCTTTATGGTAGTTAATATCTTTTAGTTGTAGTTTGACATCATTTAGATATTTAGGCTCATCAAGTTTAAAATAATTAAGGGCATATTTGGTCTCTTTATTGATATTTCCTAAAGCTCTTGGTTCGGTATTTTCACCAAGTTGGTTCTTTAAATAAGATAAACTTATACTTGAAGTAATTGAGTCAGTATCAGGTTTTTTATGTCCAAAGATAAATGTTTTGTTATTCATTGTAATTCCTTCTTTCTATTGCTGATTATATCATACAAATAGGCATTTGGGAAGAAAATTATTAAAGTAGGAAATGCCTTTTGAAAATGATAGGTAACATTACAGCATGAATTATCTGGTATTATACAAGCATATACAAATTATATGTGAATCAGCTTGAGGCTTAGTAGGGTCTCTTATAAGCATTAATTTTCGATAATTCATTAATTCTCTATAATTATTAATTCTTTATAATCATTGATTCTCTATAATTATTGTTATAGAAAAATGATATTGATATTAGGCGATGTATTTTTTCTATAATTTATTTATGTTTATTGACTACTCTTTTATCCCATATAGCGCTAATCTACTTTGAAATTATACTTTACAAAGGGATATTTTTGTGGTAAAATATCTAACTCAGAGAGGGATATTGGCATGATAGATAAATTTAAGAAACTTATAATGAAATTTTTACAAAATATTTTTCAAATATTGAAGCAATTTTGTAATAAAAAAATAGAATTTATAAGAGAAAAGATACATAGTTATTTAGATAAACATATCTTTAGTAAGATTAGAATATTAAGACAAAATAGGCTCATTAAATTATTAACTATTTGTCTTATTATATTGGTTATCGGTGGGGGACTATATTTATATACTCCAAAGATTAGTAACCATTTTAAAGCCGATAATAATAGCTTGAGCTTTGTTGAATATAATACAAATAAATCTACTAAAGAGACTACTTCATCTAATACGACTAATACGGTACAAGAGTCTACTACTAATGCTAGTCAAGTTAGTCAGGTTAATTACCAAAATGATAGTAGTTATGCTTGGCCTACTCAGTCTAATTATTATATAACAAATTATTTTAGAAGTAGTCATGATGGAATTGATATTGCTGGTTGTGGTTATAAATCAAATATATATAGTATTACTAGTGGTGAGGTAGTAACAGCTAGTTATACTCCGGTAAATGGAAATTATATTGTGGTTAAGCATGATGATGGTAGGTATTCCATGTATGCTCATTTAGCGGTCATGTATGCATATGTAGGACAGCGTGTAGAAAAAGGTACGGTGATTGCCGGTATGGGGGCAACAGGAAATGCTACTGGTGTTCACTTACATTTCTCTATTTGGACAGGATATCCTTACTATGGAGGACAAGCCTTAAATCCACTTAGTTATTATTAAATTGAGTAAAAATTCTTCTTAAATATATTTCAAATGCCTTTCCTTTTGATTAGTATGTGTACTAAATTAATGGATTTTTATTCGTAACAATGACAATATGTATTTAGGTCATGTCTTAGTAAATTATAGTGAAATAAACTGATGCTTTGTGGCATCAGTTTATTATTTCTTGAAATTGTTCTTGAATTATAGAATATAAATATAATCTTATAGGTTTGGTAGTTTTTTTCATAATCTCCATTCGATACCCTTCTAACTGTTCTTGGTAAGCTTTGTCTAAGACATTATTTAGTTTATAATCTATAATTATGATTTCTTTTTCATTTTCTATTAGAAGATCAATAATACCATGTTCTTTTTGAGTCTCGTTATCGTTTATAAACTCATACTCTTTTATTATTTTAGAATCAATATTAGTTTTAATTAATTCTTGATTCAAAAAGCTCTTTATTTTTTGCTTCATAAAACTGTCAATATCTAGTTCATCTAAGTTGGGATTTTTAAAGTCAAGTTCTTCTAAAACTTTATGAATCTTGGTACCAAAGGACATTTGTTTTTGTTCATCAGCACTAATAATTTTAATATTTGATTTGGAGAAATGCTTTTCTTCTTTGGCAATTTTGGTAAAGGTGTGTGGGCTTATTTTAATAAGTTTACCTGAAGCATAGTCCAAAGGAGTTTCCTTTATACTTAGAAGATAATCTTTAGTATAATTGTCATCATTAGTATTTTCGTTATATTCATGTAGGAGACTATTAATACTTGTGATAAAACTCTTAAAGGAGCAGTATTTTCTTCTAATAAAATTAGGAACAATGTTTTGAGAAAGAATGTTCTCATCTTCTTCAGGCATCACAATAATCATTTTTTCTTTGCAACGAGTAAGAGCCACATAAAATAATCTAAGGCGTTCACTAATGTCTTCTAATTTTTCTTTCCTTTTATATAATTTAGAGGTTATCGTTAACTTTTCTTCCGTAGAAATTATCGGTAAGATAATTCCAAATTCTTTATCATAAACTATTTTTTCTTTAAGGAAGCTTTGATTAAATTTGTTTTCAAGATTGGCAAAGTAACAAAGTGGAAATTCAAGGCCTTTTGAGGCATGGATAGACATTAATTTTACACTGTTACTACTGTCTTCGGTGGCTTTATATTTAATATTGTATTTTTCTTCTATTACTTGGTCCAAAAAATAGGCAAACTCGTAAATGGTGTAGCCTTTATCTGATAAAGACTTTAATAAAGTAGTGAGATATTCTAAGCGTTTTTCTTTTTCTTCTATGTTGTTGGTTGCTAAAAGCTTGGTTTCATATTCAAAGGTCGTCAAAATTTCTTTAAACAGAAGTTCCAAAGGTAGATAGTCAATCTTGTCAACTAATGATTTGGCTAATTTTACAATCTTAGTTGAACGGAAGCTATTATCTTTCATTACTTCAAAGATATCATTATCAGAGTCATTAAATAGGAAACTGCGAGAAATAGATAAGTAAGTATATTTAAATTCTGTATTATAGTCATTATTCTTTACAAAAATTATTAATTTGACAAGATTGCGAATAATTAGTAAATCTGTTGATTCTGTTAAATCCTCGTCTTTATAGAGAGTTAAAGGAATATCTAAATATTGAAATATTTTTTTATACATATCAAAATTTTTTTTGACATCTAAAAGAATAGCAAAGTCACTGTAATTTATGTTTCTTAAAACTTTTTCTTCTTTATCAAACACTTGATAACCTTCACTTATTTTTCTTTTAATATCATTACCAATTATGAATGCTTCTTTGACTATGTTTTTAAAGTCTGTATCTTTCTTATATGTTTTTAAAGAAAGATTATAATCTTGATTAGTGTAGCCCTCCTTTATGTAGGTTGTGTTACCGAAAATCATTTGGTGTTCTTGTTCATAGGCTGCACCTCCAATATAGTTATCCATAAGATGATTGAATATCAAATTTATATTTGAGAGCACTTCTTGTCTTGATCTAAAGTTTTTGTTGAGATCTATTTTCTTACCTGCTGTATCGCTCTTGCTATAATTATCGTATTTGTTCTTAAAAAGATAAGGGTTGGCGTTACGGAAACGATAGATTGATTGTTTTATATCGCCCACCATATAGACATTGTTGTTTGAGATATTAGAGATAAATAGTTCTTGGGTATCACTAGTGTCTTGATATTCATCTATTAATATTTCTTGAAAACTGTCTTTAATTTCTGTTCTTACTTCTTCATGCTCCTGCACTAATTTGATAGCTAAATGACTAATGTCCGTAAAGTCATATAAACTTTCTTCTTTTTTTACTATTTCAAACTTTTGGTGTAATCTTAAAATAATGTCTATTATTTCTAGAGTATCATCTTTGCTTTCTAATAATTCATTTTTCATTTCATCAAAATCGTTATAGACAGTTAAATCTTTTAATTCATCGACTATTTTTTTGATACTATCCTTTAAAATAGCTGCGGTTTCTGTATACTCTTTATTCTTTCTAGGTGATTGGTAGGATAATACATGTTCCCTAAGCGACTTATAATCTGTACTATTTATAATGCCAGACGTTGCTTGATAAATCGCTTCAAGATTTTTACCTTCTAACTCTGAACTAATTTGAGCAACCAATTCTTGAACTTCATGTTTTTCAGCAAAAATTACATCCCCATATTCTTTTAAGATATTATTAATGTTAGACTCACTATAAAAATCTGTTTCATATTGTTTTAGATAAGTTTCTTTATCATATCTTAAATCTAATTCATTATTTATGCTTAAAATCATCTTTTTTAGATTAGCATCATCTTTAAGGGCGAAATGAGCTATTAAGTTTTGAAAACGGACACTATTTTCCTCATACTTTTGGTCCATAATAGTATCTAAAAGTTCCTTCTTCTTAATGTCTATTAAAGCTTGATCGGTTATTTTGATATCTTGGTCTACATTAAGATAGGAATGATATTTTCTTACAACTGATAGACTGTAACTATCAAAGGTGGTTATGTATGATGAGTCTATAAGTTCTACTTGCTCTTTTAAGCCGGCTTTTTTTAGGGCTTTTCTAATTCTAGTTTTCATTTCACTAGCGGCAGCTTTGGTGAATGTTAGAATAAGTAATTTATTGATGGGAACATTATTTCTTACTTTTCTTAAAACTCGTTCAGTTAGGACTGCGGTTTTACCACTCCCGGCCCCAGCTGAAACAATAATATTTTCGCCCTCAGAATTAATCGCATCTAGTTGTTCAGTTGTCCACTTGTTAGCCATTTGTATCACCACCTAAAAAACTTAAATCTTCTACTTTTTCAAGATAGACCATATCTTCCTCTGTTTTAAAGCACAAATCTTTATATTTACAATACTGACAAGCTTGCTTACCGTCACTTATAACCTTAGGGCTAATGGCAAAGTTCCCATCCAAAATATTAGCTAGACTTTCTTTTATGATTTTGTCAGTATATTTAATAATGTTATATATATCTTCGCTATTTAATACTTTGGCATATCGTCCAAAACCTTTATCGGTTACGCTCATTCCCGCAATGATATTACTTTTGGTAAAGTTGTGGTCAAATAATTGTAAAATATCATTGTCTTCTATACTATATCCTTTTAATTTTAATTTAGACTGTATTATTTGACTATAATCTTGAGTTCTTTTTTTGATATTCCCAAGGGAAATATTTTGAAAGTACATGCCTGTAAAGATAGGGTTCGTAAAGATGTCTTTTTTTTCTATTAGGTATAGATAAATTGGTAGTTGCATATCTAAGCCATATTTCATGTTATTAATATTTGAGGGAAAACTTCCTGTTTTATAGTCTACTACGGCATAGTAAGTGTCTGATAAATTTTGATAATACATTATTTTGTCAATAATACCAGTAAATAGAGTGTCAATTTTTTGATTTTCAATGGGAATAGTTATCTCCTTTTCATAGATTGCAGATTTAAAATCAGTATATAATTTTTGTTCTTTTAGGATATCGATTACAATTAATAATTCATTTTTTAGTCTTTTTAAGAGAAAGTTTTCTTTTGGTGTATGAGTCTTTTTACTTGTGTATTGTTGCCACTCATATTCAAAATCAAAATCATCAGCAAAGCATTTTGACAGTATGTAATGATAAAGACTGCCTATGTAGGCTTGAAAGCTATCAGAAAAAGGGTCCAATTTAAGAATGTTTTTAATATAGTAACTGAAGGGGCACAGATTATATTGATTCATGCTAGTATATGATAATTTTAATGGTTTTGAGATATAGTCTAACAATTCGGTATTGGAGATACTTGTATATTTATGATTGAAGGTATTATAAGTGCTATTAGGATAAGTTTTAGCTAGCGATTTTAGATTGGCATCTTCTTCTTTATATTTGTTATAGCGATCTTTTAAAAGTGCTAGTTTTCTTAAATTATACTTATCAGAATAAATATATTTATTTTCTTTAGGCTCGATAGTTTTAATGTTGAAATCTTCAATTATACTGCTGGGATAATACTCATCGCTAAAACTATGTAATTTATAACTTAAATATACGTTCATGATACTAGCTATTTTCAGATAGGTATTATTTCTAGTTATCTTATTTTGCTCATAGCTGGGGTAAAGACCTATCATTTCTTTTTCTTTATCACTAAGATAGTCTTCATCTTTAACTAATTTAGGAATTATAGTTTCATTAAAGCCTAGGATAAATACATAGTCTTGGTTAGTCACCTCTAAGTTATCAAAATCTATTACTTTGACACTTTCTTGATATTTTTGTTTGGTTACAAAGGTTTGGTTTAATTCTGCTTTAATAATTGTTTTATAAAACGGACTATCAGTTATAGAGGCATACTTGTTTAGCAAATTAATAAAAGGTACTAAATAGGGTCCATTTTCTGAATTAAGTTCTGGTAGCTTCTTAGTAATAAAATATTCTTTTATATAAGGAATACTATTGAGTGAAATATTTTGATTTAATTCTAAAGGAATATTATATAGGGAAAACAACTTATCTAGAATGTAGAAATAGTCATCATTAACATTACTTAGATAAATATGATTTAACTCTACTCCTTTGTCAACTAAAGTTAATATTTCTATAATAACATTGTTTACTTCTTCTTCAATATCATGAGTTTTGGTAACAGTTAGTTCTTTATCAAATGTAGGTCTTGTCAAAAAGGTACTATTTAATGAGATAAGGATTTCGTTTAAAAATGGATCACAATTAAAACTATAATCAACTATTATCTTTTTTTGTTGAAGGTAATTTTTAAATTGATGATTAATTTGGAGAAGTTTCTTAGATAGTAAGTCTTGCTTTAATTCTTTGAGAAAATTTAGTTTTGGGCTATCATAGTTTTCCTCAACATTAATATAATATAAATTGTTTAGGTATTCTTTAGATATAGAAAAAGAAATATGGTAAGTCTCCATAAGGTAAGGAAAAATCACGACATCATAGTCAAAGAAATATTCTTTCATGAATTCTTGCTTGTTCATGTACTTAATATTTTTTATTTCTGCTGATAGACTACTTTGTTCTAGTATGATTTCTTTTCTTTTATCACTACAAAGGTATAATATGTTATCATCGTTTATATGAGTCATTCTGTTCACCTTCTTAAACTACATAAATAATATATCATACCAAACATATATTTGTCATCTGTTATTTTTAATTATAGTTATCCAAAAACATTTAGTATCTATTATTATGTTGGTTTTGATAATTTTTTTTGTTTTTGACATATTTAGGATGTAAAAAGACTGTTACACAAATCTTTCAAATTTGGCAACAGTCTGAAATACTATTCATCCTCTTTAGTTGTATCTTGAGCAATAACTTCTTTACCTTTATAAGTTCCACATTTAGGACATACTCTATGAGGTTTAATTATTTCTCCACATGAGCTACATCTTGTAACACCAGGTGTTTCTAATGCGTTATGAGCTCTTCTCATTCTTTTTCTTGTTTTTGACACTTTACGGAATGGTACTGCAAATAATTGTATATCTAACTTCATCATCTTATTCACTCCTTTTCTTCGCTTTTTAATAATTCACTAAATGGATTGTTTGTTTTTATTAAGTCGCCTTCACTTAAAAGCTTCCATCCATCCCCATGATATTTACTGAGATCCTCAACCTTAGTAAACTTTAAGGGAATCTCTAGGACAATATTTTCCCACAAAAGTTCGATAATATCAAGTGTATTTTCTAAATTTGTGGTAAAATCAGCCAAATTTCCTTCTATTTTAAAGGAAAAGGGATATTCTACATCTTCTAAAGAGATAGAATCTTGTAAAAACATAGTACCATTAACATCTAAGTCAATATAATCAATATCATCTGTTTGTCTTATAATACTACCTTTTACTTTTACTCCATCTAGTTTTCTAATATCTGTTTTGTTATAGTATTCCTCGTTAATATTAACTATTTCATCAATTACTATTTTAGGAATAGAATTTGTATGTAATAATGTTAAATCAATTAGGTTCATAACATCACATCCGTATACATTATATCCTTTTTTTTTAGATTCTTCAAGTTTTTTTAGAGGAAATGGGAAAATACGTTAATTTTTATTTGGAATTCCGTTTTATTTGAAAAAACTGCAATAAGTTTAATCATATGAAAAAACTGCAATA
>CANRBB010000020.1 GCA_947628745.1 uncultured Bacilli bacterium
TAAACCTCACTTACTATAAAAATAGTAACATATTACCAAATGTTACGCAAGATAAAAATTAAAAATTTGACAAAAAATAACCATTTTATAATGGTTTGCACAATTTTTATATTTCAAAACCGATAAATTCCCGAGTGGCTATTCTATTAGGACTTCTAGAGTAGGAGTAAATGATTCTGAAAAATATTATGTTTCTGTACGCCCAGCCATCGATGTCTTAAAATCTAATATATTGTACTAAAAATAATGTGTGGAAAATATATAGAGGTTGTATTTTTCTTTAATATTGACATATCATTAATTTTACTATATTATTTTAGGTGTAAAGATGGAGGTATGTATGGATCATAATCATAATATTAGATTTATAACGATAGTGGCATTACTTGTTGCGATATTAGGAACAATGATTACCTTTTCTAGTATGAGTTATGCTATTGATGATAGTGATGAAGCAAATTGGAACGTACAAATAACAAATTTAAGTGAACCTATTATAAAGGGGAATGCTGTTGTGATTGCAAAGCCAAGAGTAAGTTCTACATATCTAGATAATTATACAGTAAATTTACTTAATTATGGTGATACAGTTACTTATAATTTTGATGTAAAAAATGAGGGAAATATTGACGCTGTTTTGGATACATTTAGTTTAGTTAAACCAAAATGTACTTTGTTGTCTAATGGAGTTAGTGGTGATAATGTATGTCAGAATAATATTCAGTATACACTTTCTTATACTGATACACAAGCAGTTCCTACGTCAGGTGATAGATTAGTTCAAGGAACCAATTCTAATTTTACTTTAACTATGACCTATTTACCTGATTTGAATAATATAGATTCTATGGGTCTACAAGTTAAGGATTTAGGTATTGTATTAATGTATAGTCAAGATAAATGATAGTTGTTGAAAAAAATATTGGATAGTTTTATAATAATTATAAATCGTTGATTAGAGATAATGGTTTGATACTCATTTTGTAGAGAGACTATGTGTGGTGAAAATAGTTATTTGAGACTTACTTATCTACTCTATAAGATGAAGTTTACTTCCGGTTAATACCGTTATAGAATTAAGAAAAAATAAAGGATGGTACCGTGCTAATGCACTCCTTGTACTGTTCTTTTTTTGCATAAAGGAGAGAAAAATATGATAGATATTAAATTAATAAGAGATGATAAAGAGTTAGTTAAAGAAAATATTAGGAAAAAATTTCAAGATGAAAAATTACCATTAGTAGATCAGGTATTAGAGCTAGATAAAGAAGTTAGAGATTTAAAAAAAGAGGGGGATATTCTTAGAGCTAGTAGAAATAGTATTAGTAGTGAGATTGGGCAATTAATGCGCAATGGTAATAAGGATGAGGCTGAGAATAAGAAAAACAAGGTAAAGGAAATAAATGAGAAACTAATAGATATGGAAATGCGAGAAACTTCATTAAACGATAAAATAAAGCAAATAATGATGAAGATTCCTAATATTATGGATAGTAGTGTACCTATTGGTGAAGATGATACACATAATGTTGAAAATGAAAGATTTGGAGAACCAGTGGTACCAAATTATGAAATACCACATCATGCTGATATTTGTGAAAGTTTAGGTGGTTTAGATAAAGAAAGTGCTGGACGAACAAGTGGTAATGGCTTTTACTATCTTATGGGTGATGTTGCAAGACTTCATTCAGCTATGATTGCTTATGCACGTGATTTTATGATAGATAAGGGATTTACTTATTGTGTACCTCCTTTTATGATTAGAAGTGATGTTGTAGATGGAGTAATGTCTTTTGAAGAAATGGACGCAATGATGTATAAAATTGAAAATGAAGATTTATATTTAATAGGTACTTCAGAACATAGTATGATTGGTAAATTTAAGGGACAATTACTAGATGAAAAAGAATTGCCAATCATGATGACTTCATATTCTCCTTGTTTTAGAAAAGAAGTAGGTTCACATGGTATAGAGGAAAGAGGACTATATAGGGTCCATCAATTTGAAAAAGAAGAAATGGTTGTTTTATGTAAAGCTGAAGATGGGATGAATTGGTATAATAAGTTATGGAATTATACAGTAGAGTTTTTTAGAAGTTTAGATATACCAGTTAGAACGTTAGAATGTTGTAGTGGTGATTTGGCTGATTTAAAAGTGAAGTCATGTGATGTGGAGGCATGGAGTCCTAGACAAAAAAAATATTTTGAAGTTGGTAGTTGTTCAATTTTAGGGGATGCTCAAGCGAGAAGACTTAGTATTAGGGCTAAGGGTAGTGAGGGAAATTATTTAGTGACTACACTTAATAATACTGTGGTAGCTTCTCCAAGAGGTTTAATAGCAGTTATTGAAAATAATTATCAAGAGGATGGTAGTATTTTAATCCCAAAAGTATTACAACCTTATATGGGCGGAAAAGAAAGAATTGAAAAGAAGTAGATAATTGAATTGCGTATTGTATAAAATTAATCTAATCTCAAAAAGATTAGTTGCTTATAAAAAGTATATATTGATATATACCATTTGGGGTTTAAATCAGTAATACTTTTTTTAATTTGTTTATTTTGAACAATAGCTATTGAATTAAATAAATACTGTCGTAGTACTTTTTAAGATGACTAATAACTATTATTCCAATAATACATAGTACATATCATATAGAGAAAAACTGAAAATAAATGGGCTATATCTAAAAAAATGCTATATAATATTACTAATGAGGTGATGGCATGTATGATATTATAATTATAGGAGCTGGGCCAGCTGGTTTAACTAGTGCTCTTTATGCTCTTAGAGCTAATAAAAAAGTTTTAATTTTAGAGAGGAAAAGCTATGGTGGACAAATAGTAAATGCTCATGAGGTGTTAAACTATCCTGGAATTTTAAGCATATCTGGTTTTGATTTAGCCACTAATTTATACAATCAAGTTAAAAATTTAAATGGAACTATTAAATATGAGGAAGTAATAAAAGTTACCAAAGATCGTAAAGTAATAACGCGAGAAAATGAATATCAAGCAAAAAGTGTTATTATAGCAACAGGAGCAGTTAACAGAAAACTAAATTTGTCTAATGAAAAAGATTTCATAGGGAAAGGAGTTTCTTACTGCGCTACATGTGATGGAAATTTTTACAAAAATAAAGTGGTTGCGGTTAATGGTGGTGGTAATAATGCTTTAGAGGAAGCTCTTTACTTGGCAGATATTGCCCAAAAGGTTTATTTAATTCACAGACGAGATAACTTTAGTGCAGAAGATAAGTATATACAGCAATTAAATGATAAAAAAAATGTGGAAGTTATTTTAAATACTAAAGTTACTTCTTTAAATGGATGTGATAGATTAGAAAGTATTACTATAGAGAGTGATAATAATAAAAAAGATTTGGAAGTGCAAGGATTATTTATTGCGATAGGACAAGTACCACAAAATGAGATTTTTAAAGATGTAGTAGAAATTGATGATAAAGGTTATATCAAAGCGGTGGATGATGTTTGTACTAAAACTTTTGGTATTTATGTGGCAGGAGATGCTAGGGCAAAGTTATTAAGACAATTAACTACTGCTGTCAGTGATGGAAGTCTTGCAGCAACCGTAGCTATTAAAGAAATGGAAAAACAAGATACCAATTATTAAGGAGAAGGGAAATGAAAAAGAATATAAAAATTATAATTATTATTTTATCTGTTATTATTTTATTATTGTTAGGTATTATTGGGGTACTTTGTATTAGATGTGAACATTTAGAAGAAAAGCTTGAGGATAGTATTAATATTAATAATAAAGATAAGTATATTTCATCTAGTGAGGCAATTGAAAAAGCAATTAGTAGTTTAGGGGTGGATAAAAGTCAAATATTTGATATAAGTAGTGAGTTAGATTATAAATACGGATGTACAGTTTATGATGTTGATTTTAAATATAACATTTATGAATATACGTTTTATATTAATGCTGAAACAGGTGAAATTGTAAAACAGTTTAAAGAAATAGATTAAATATTTGGGTATCTAACATAGTATCTTGCCATAAAATGTTCTTGCTAATAGTGGGATAATATGGTATAATATGTCAGGTAAAAAGAGGTGATACTATGTTCTTCAAAAAGAAAAAGGAGTTTAAACTAGAAACAGAAGATAATTTGGATTACTTTAAATATGACGAAGATGATGATTATTTTAGATTTGAGGATGAAAAAGAAGATGGTACTGAGGAAGTACCGGCATCAGATGATAAGCTAAAAGATTCATATTTTGATAATACTAATATTGATTTCGATAAGGTAGAAAGTTCTAGTGAGACAGATGATGATAAACATCGGGAATTAATACCTATTATAAATAAGGTACTAGATATTTTATTGATACTTGTAATAGTTGGTGCTGTTATGATTATATTTGATGTTGTGATGTTAACACGTTTTGAAAAAGGACCTTTTTTTGCAATAAAAACAAAAGAATATAAAGATGGGGGTACTAAAGTATATAGTGGAATTGGCTATAAAGTAATAAAATATAATCAAATTGATGGTAGACATGATACAGTAGTTGGTAATTATAAAATTACTTATTCAAGTGAAAAGTATGAAACATCATTAGTAGATTTAGCTATAAAGTTTAGAGATAATATAGATGATGCTCAGGAATTATTAGATAAGTATATAATTGTATCAGGTAATGTAGGTAGTATTGATAAAAAGAATAAGATAATTAGACTTATTTATAAAGATACTGATAGTAAATATCAGACTGTACTTACTTGTGAGATGGATGAAGATTTTGATGATTTTGATAAAATAGTCAAAAATAAAGAGATAAAAGTTGATGGTACGTTATATAATTATGATATAAATGGGAATATTAAGTTATATTTAAAAAATTGTTATGCAAAAGAATAGTAGTAGGGCTGTTGTAAGACTTTTTATAATAGCTCTATTTTTATTTAAACATTAAATAAATTATGTTATAATTAGAGCTAGTTAAGGAGGAATAATATGGCAGATAGATTAACAAGAGAAGAAGTAGAACATGTAGCAAAACTTGCGAGAGTTGAAATTAGTGATGATGAGATGGAAAAGTATCAGGTAGAGTTAAAACAAATATTAGATGAAGTTATGAAAATAAATGATGTAGTTTTGTATGATGATGAGTATATGATTGCTCCTTGGAGTGTGGATAGTGAACTTAGAAAAGATGAAGTAGGGGATATGTTGGATGCTAAAGATGTATTAGAAAATGTACCAAGACATAGTGGAAATTATATTGAGGTACCTGTTGTTTTAGGGGAGTAGTGTATGAGGTATTTAGATAAAGATATAAAAGAAATACATGAGTTATTAGTGAGTAAAAAAATATGTCCACTTGATTTAGTGAATGAGGCACTTGAGTTAATTGAAAAAAATAAAGATTTAAATTGTTTTATAACTGTGGATAAAGAAAATGCTATTGAGATGGCGAATCGTTTGGGTGAAATGGAAGTTGATAAAGATAATTTATTATTTGGTATACCTATTGCTATTAAAGATAATATCGTAACAAAGGGTTTAAGGACTACTTGTGCTTCACGTATGTTAGATAACTTTATACCTATTTATGATGCTTGTGTTGTGGAAAAAATAAAAGAATTAAATATGATTATAATTGGTAAAACTAATATGGATGAGTTTGCGATGGGTTCTACTAGCAGAACCAGTTATTATAAAGCACCTCTTAATCCTTGGAATAAGAAAATGATTAGTGGTGGATCAAGTGGAGGAAGTGCCGTGGCCGTAGGAGCAAGACTAGTGCCTTTAGCCTTGGGGAGTGATACTGGAGGAAGTATTAGACAACCTGCTAGTTATTGTGGAATAGTGGGCATGAAACCTACTTATGGGAGAGTTTCTCGCTTTGGACTTGTAGCTTTTGCTTCTAGTTTGGATCAAATAGGACCAATGACAAAAAATGTTTACGAAAATGCTTTACTTTTAAATGCTATTGTAGGTAGAGATGAAAGAGATTTAACTTCTAGTGATAAAGAAAAAGAAGATTTTACAAGATTGATTGGCGAAGATATTAGTGGTATGCGAGTAGCAATTCCTACATATTTTATTAGTGATATTGTAGAAAAAGAAATAAAAGATAAGTTTAATGAGCTTAAAGAAACGCTTAAAAAGAAGAATGTTATTATTGATTTGGTAGATATTAAATATTTAGAAAATGCAGTTACTTTATATCAAATTATAGCTATGGGAGAAGCTAGTAGTAATTTAGCCCGTTTTGATGGTATAAGGTATGGTTATTCGACTCCTAATCCAACAGATATAGATCAATTATACCTTAAAACAAGAAGAGAAGGTTTTGGGAATGAGGTAAAGAGAAGAATAATGGTAGGCTCTTATTTATTGAGTGGCGAAAATGCTCAATTGTATTATAATAAAGCTTTGAAGATTCGTGATGATATGAAGAAAGAGTTAATGAAAGTGTTTGAAAAATATGATTTGATAATAGGCCCAACTACTACAACTACGGCATATTCTCTTGATTCTGATTTAGATAACCCATTAAAGAGTTATATGGATGATGTTTTAGTTATTCCTGTTAATATGGCGGGATTACCAGCAATAAGTATTCCCATTGGTTTTAGTAATTCTAAAATGCCTATTGGTATGCATATCATTGGTAAACCTTTTTCTGAGGCTACTATTTATAAATTTGCAAGTTTTATTGAAAAAGAATTGAATCTAGATTTAAACCCAGAGAGGGGGGATAAAGATGAGTAACTATATTCCAACTATTGGTATAGAAGTGCATGTAGAATTAAAAACAAATACAAAGATCTTTTCTAATGCGATTAATGGTTATGGAATGGGGGCTAATACTTTAACTAATGTTATTGATTTAGGCTATCCTGGTACTTTACCTACTATAAATAAAGAAGTAATTAGACAGGCTATTAAAGCAGCTACGGTACTTAATTGTGAAATTAGAAAAGATATGCATTTTGATAGAAAAAATTATTTTTATCCAGATAATCCTAAAAATTATCAAATTACACAGTTTAATACACCAATAGGTCATGATGGCTATGTTTTAATAGAGGTTGATGGTGTAGAAAAGAAAATAGAAATAGAAGAAATGCATATTGAAGAAGATACATGTAAAAGTGCACATCGTGGTAATGTAACTTTGCTTGATTTTAATAGAGCTGGTGTTCCTTTGATTGAAATTGTGACAAAGCCATGTATTTCTTCAAGTGAAGAGGCAAAATTATATATTGAAAAGTTACGCGAAATACTTCTTTATGCAGGTATCAGTGATTGTAAGATGGAAGAGGGAAGTATGCGATGCGACGCTAATGTTTCTATTAGACCGAAGGAAAGTGCTCCATATGGAACTAAGGTAGAAATAAAAAACATTGGTTCTATTAGTAATGTGGGTTTAAGTATTCAAAAAGAGATAATGAGACAAGAAAAAATATATAATAATAATGAAACAATAACCCCACAAACTAGAAGATTTGATTCTAAACTAAATGATACGGTATTGATGAGAGTTAAAGAAACAGGTAATGATTATCGCTATTTTCCAGAACCAGATATACCTTTTATTCATTTAACAGATGAGGATATTCGTGAGGCTACTAAAGATATTCCTATGTTACCTGATGAGAGAAGAAAAATATATATAAATAAAGGAATAACAAGAGTAAATAGTGATAAAATAATAAATCATAGAGAAATGAGCGATTTTTTAAATAGTTTTATTGAAAGTGATTTAGATTTTGTGGTAGCTAGTAATTTATTACTAGGAGATATTGCATCATACTTGAATAAAACTAATAAAATGTTAAAAGATACGCTTTTGAGTAAAGAAAAGTTTGTTGTATTAGTAGAAAAAGTAAAAGATAATAAGTTAACTAGTAAAAATGTTAAAGATATAATAGAAGATATAATGGAAAAAGATTTGACTATAGATGATATTATTGAGGAAAAAGGTATTACTAATATTACGGATAATTCTATAATAGAGTCGATAGTAGATAAAATAATAGAGGATAATATGGAAAGCGTAGAAGATTATAAGAATGGACATGATCGTTCTATAAAATATTTGATGGGTCAAATTATGAAAGAAACTAAGGGACAGGCTGAGCCAAGAATTACAATGCAACTATTAAAAGAGAAATTAGATAGTTTAAAATAAGCGTAAGTTTTTGTAAAAATATTGATATATAAATTGATATTGATACTATAAGGTATTGATTTTACTACTAAGTTTTAAGGTTCATGTAAAAATAACATAACAAAAATAATCAAGATTGAAATAAATTTAAATAGAGTGTATAATAGAACAATAATAGGGAGTTGATTAGATGAAGTATTTGAAAGAAAATGCAAAACTAATAATAGCAATAGCGATATTTATTGTGATAGTGGTTGCGATATTTGTGGCATATAATGGATTATTCTTAAAAAGTTCTTCAAAATATGGTGATAGACTAAAAGGAATAGATGAAATACCAGTTAGCAATAGTAATAAAACAGAAATAGAGGAAAATGTTACAGCTCTTGGAATTACCAGTAAAATTAGTGTGGAAGTAAAGGGAAAAATTATCGAAATTATTATTACTGTTAATGATGATATAGATGTGAATAAGAGCAAAGAAGTGGCTGCCAAAGTTTTAGAAAAGTTAACAGATGAACAAAAAAAATGTTATGATGTACAAATATTTATTCAAAAAAACAGTGAAGATGAAAAGTTTCCTATAATAGGTTATAAGCATCACTCTAGAGATAATTTTACATGGACTAAGGATAGGTAGGGAGTTTTATGAAAAAAAAACTATGGATTATAATCCCCATATTAATAGCTATAATAACTTTTATATTTGTTTATAGATATTACAATAATGAAGATGAAAACTCATCTCTTACAATAGTAGAGAAAAAATGGGTTGAAGATAATAAGAAAAAAGTAATAGATTTTGAAATAATAAATGATTATCCATTATATGGAATGAATGGAGAAGGCGTTTTCTTTGATTTTGTTAATGATTTTGAGAAAAATGTAGGGTTAGAATTTAATAAAATACCTTATTTGAAAGAGTCAACACCTACAACAAATAGTTACAGAATTAGGATATTAAATAATGATGAGGCTCTAAATGCTAATGATTTACTAATATTTGAAGATAGTTATATAGCTATTGGAAAGACTTATCAAAGATTTAACCATATTTCTGATATGAAAAATTTAACACTTGGAGTATTTGGTAGTGATAGTGAAGAAGTTCAGTATTACTTAAAGAGTGGAAGTAATTTAGCATTTAAGACTTATAATACAATAGATGAATTATATACAGGGCTTGATAATGGTCAAGTAGATATGATTATTGTACCTAATGTTATGTATTTAGATAGAACTATAGGAAAAAGTAATTATTCAATTAACTATTATTTTACAGAGATGAGTAAAAAAGTAGTATTAACATTAGGAGACAATGATAAAAAATTAAATGAAATAGTAAATAAATATTATAGTAAGTGGAAATTAACGAAATATGTAGAAGAATATAATGATGCATATTTAGATTATTATGTAGAAAAAAATAATTTAAGTGACAAGATGAAAACAGCACTTATTTCAAAAACTTATGTATATGGATATGTAGATAATCCACCTTATGAAGTAGGAGAATCAAAAAAAATAGTAGGTATAGCAGCAGAATATATAAATAGATTATCAAGATTAACAGATATAGAATTTAAATTTAAGAAATATAAAAATCAAAAACAATTAAAAAAAGCTATAGATAAAGGCGAAGTAGATGTATATTTTGATTACTATAATTATTCAAATAAAAATTATTTGTCAACACTATCAACATTTGTAGAATATTATGTAGTTTTAGGAAGAGATGAAGATAATCATATTATTAATTCATTTGAGAGCCTAAAAAATAAAAATATAAGTATGTTAAGTGGAGATTCATTGTATAATTATTTCTCCAATAATAGTAGAAGTGATATAAAGACATATAATGATATAGATACATTAGTAGATAAGACAGAAAATAGTAGTAATATAATAGTTTTAGATAGAGAAGTGTATAATCATAATAAAAATAAATTTAAAGATTATAATTTATTGTATTTAGATACGATGATGAATGACTATAAATTTATGGTAAAAAATAATAATAAAGAGTTTTATAACTTATTAAATTATGTTATAAATACAAATTCTTATTATAATTATAGAAATAGTGGTGTAGAAAGTTTAAGTGAATCAATATTTAAAGGTGCTACATTTCAAAAAATATATGGTATAGTTTTACTAATAATATTTATTCCAATAGTTATATTACTTTGTGTTTACTTAATAATTAAGCAAAAGAAGAAGAAAAAGAAAGTTAAAAAGATTGATAGACATAAATATACAGATATGCTTACTTCACTAAAAAATAGAAATTATTTAAATGCTAAAATGGGTGAGTGGGAAGATTGTAATATTTATCCACAAGCAGTAGTTATGGTAGATTTAAATAATGTAAAATATGTAAATGATAATTATGGACATAGTGAGGGAGATAATTTAATAGTTAAAGCAGCGGCTTTACTTGTTAATACGCAATTAGAAAATAGTGAAATAATACGTACTGATGGTAATGAATTCCTTATATATTTAATAGGTTATACAGAAAGACAAATTTCAACATATTGTAAAAAACTTACTAAAGAGATGAAGAATTTACCTCATGAGTTTGGAGCAGCAATAGGATATAGTATGATAGAAGATAATATTAAAAATTTAGATGATGCAATAAATGAGGCAACATTAGATATGATAAATTCTAAAGAAGATTTTAAATAGAGGAGTAGATAATGGGGCAAGTTAGGAAATTCTTGAAAAAAGTTATTTATGCAATAAATAAACCTTATATGCGAGTTTTACCTGGACAACTTGCCTTTTTTACTGTATTATCATTAATACCTTTAGTAGCTTTGATTGGAAGTATAGCGTCTTATTTCTCAATATCTTTAAATTCGTTTGACAGTATTTTTAAAAGTTTTTTACCAACTGATGTATCTCAAATTTTTACAACTTCTATGCCTAATAAAGGTTTAACATTTAATATGGTAATATTTTTAATATCAGCATTTATTTTAGCATCTAATGGATCACATTCCATTATCATAACCTCTAATGAAATATATGGAATTAAAGGAAGAGGATTTTTAGGAAGAAGAATTAAGGCAATATGTATTACTTTTTTATTAGTATGCGTTGTAATGTTTACATTGTTGGTACCAGTATTCGGAGATATAATCTTTAAAAATTTGAATAATATGTATGGTAATATATTTATTATAAAATTTTGTTATAATTTATTTTGTCTAATAAAAATACCAATAACGATGTTGATTATGTTTTATACAGTGAAGTTAATATATACTATGGCTCCAGATGAGACAGTTAATAATAATACTAATTGGGGGCCATTATTTACAACTGTATTATGGATAATAGGTACTTTAGTGTATTCAATATATGTTAGAGATTTTGCACATTATAACTTGTTTTATGGAAGTATATCTAATTTAATTATTTTACTAATTTGGGTTTACTATTTAGCATATGTTTTTGTATTGGGTATGGCTATAAGTGTTACAGGTGATAAAGATTTGGATTTAACAAAAAAGATAGAGTTAGATAATAAAAAATAATTTATGATAAAGAACAATCAATATTAAAGGTTGACAAGTTCTTTTCTTTTAGTTTAGAAAAAAATGTTAGATTGAAATATAATAGGGAAAGTGCTATAATTGAGGGTAGGTGATGTATTAAATGCAAAAGCTAAAGAAATGGAAAAATAAAGCAATTTCCACTTTAAAAAATATAAAGAAAGATAAACTTATATCTAAATATATAAAAAACAATAAAGTATTTGTATTTTTTGTTTTGGTTAATGTTATTAATTCTACATTGTTGAGAATTATGACTATGCCAGTTCTAGAAAATATATTAGCTATTAAACCAATTATAGCGGATTTAGCAGTGGTAATTTTGTTTGGTGCGTTTAGTTATTTATTTAAAAAAAAGAAGTATCAAGCTGTTTATTGTTGTATTTGGACTGTAATATTTACTATAATTTGTACAATTAACTCTGTTTATTATACTTTTTATACGTCATTTGCGAGTTTTTCAATGCTTTCTTTGACTCAATTCATTGCCCCTGTTGGAGACGCTGTTGTAGAAAATGTTTTACAAGTAAAAGATTTATTATATTTGATTCCAGCAGCTGCATACATTATATATTGTATTGTAACTAGAGATAATTATAAGGGATATTTATATACAAAAAGAAAAGAAAAATTTATTAAAACTGTTTCAGTTTCAGGTATTTTAATACTATTATTTTGTGTTACATTAACTGGGTTAGAAATAGGGAGATTTGTTAAGCAGTGGAATAAAGAATATGTAGTACAAAGATTTGGAATTTATGTATATCAAGTAAATGATGGGATTACAAGTTTACAACCTAAAATAAATTCTATGTTCGGATATGATAAAGCTGCTAAAAGATTTAGAGATTATTTTGAGGAAAGAAACAAAAATAATGAATATACTAAAACTAATGATTATACAGATATCTTAAAAGGTAAAAATGTGTTAGTAATACATGCAGAAAGTTTACAGACCATAGCTTTAAATACATCATTTAACGGTCAAGAAGTGGCACCTAATTTTAAACGGTTAGCAAGTGAGGGTATCTATTTTTCTAATTACTATTCACAAGTAAGTGTAGGTACAAGTAGTGATGCTGAGTTATCATTTAATACATCATTAATGCCTACAAAAAGTGGAACGGCTTTTGTTTCTTATTCAGATAGAACTTATATTGCAACACCACAAAAAATGAAAGACTTAGGATATTATACATTCAGTATGCATGGTAATACAGCAGACTTCTGGAATAGAAGAGTTATGCATAGTAATTTCGGATTTGAAAAATTTTATAGTAAAGCAAATTATAACGTTACAAAAGAAAATACAATAGGTCTTGGTATTAGTGACAAAGATTTCTTTAGTCAATCAGTAGATTATATTGAAAAAATCAGTAAAGAACATGAAAAATTTTATGGTGCTTTAATTACTTTAACTAACCATACACCGTTTTCGGATACTGAAAAATATGGAGAATTCCCTGTTGATATAAAAGAATCTGTTACACAGGCAGATGGAAGTGTAACAGAAGTAGTATATCCATATATGGAAGGTAGTAAATTAGGTAATTATTTTAAATCAGTTCATTATGCCGACCAAGCAATTGGCGAATTCATAGATAAGTTAGATGAAAAAGGATTGCTAGATAATACTGCAATAGTAATATATGGAGATCATGATGCTAGACTACCTAAGAAAGATTATGTAAAGCTATTCAATTATGATAAAGAAAATGATGATGTTTTAGATGAAGATGATGAAAACTATGTAAATTTTGATAATTATCAGTATGAATTAAATAGAAAAGTTCCATTTATTATCTGGACAAAAGATAAACAGTATAATTTAGAAGTAAAAGATGTAATGGGTATGTACGATGCAATGCCAACTTTAGGAAATATGTTAGGTTTCAGTAATCAGTATGCTTTAGGACATGATATCTTTAATATTAAAAGTGATAATATAGTAGTTTTCCCAAATGGAAATTGGGTAACTAATAAAGTATATTATAATGCTCAAAAAGGACAATATTTATCTCTAAATAATAATGAAGTTATAGATAAAAATTATATATCAAAAAATACTAAATATACAGAAGAATTATTAGGTATTTCTAATGATATCATTGTATTTAATCTATTAAAAGAAGATGATAAAGAAGATAAAACAAAAGAGGTAGCTAGTTAAAGGAGAATGTATGCGATTAAAAAAAGGAGTTAAAAGAAAGTTAATTATAATTATTATTGTATTAGTAATTGTGTTAGGTGTTACTTGTTATTTTAAGTTCTTTAATACAAATAAGGCAAAAAAAGTAAAAGTAATTAGTGAAATTAATGAGTATTCCTATCAATTAAAAGATTCTAAAAATCAGTTATATAAAAAAGAGTTTAAAAACTTAGAGAAGATTTTAAAAGAAAAAGATGTAGATGAAGATAAGTATGTAAGAAGTATTAGTAAATTATTTATAATTGATTTTTATTCATTATCAGATAAGCTTGCTAAAACAGATGTAGGTGGTAGTGATTTTGTATATAGTGAAGAATTACCAGATTTTTTAGAAAAAGCAGAAGATACTATTTATAAGTATGTAGAAAGTAATGTATATGGTGGAAGAAAGCAGAAATTACCAACAGTAGAAACTGTTACAATTAAAGACGTGACTACATCATCATTTGAATATAATGATAAAGTTGTAGATGATGCATATGTTGTAAATGTTAGTTGGACTTATACAGATAGTGCAGGAGATGGATATCAAGACAGCGCAACATTGACTTTTGTTCATGATGGAAAAAAATTAGTATTAGTTGAACTAAAGTAAAGGAGATATGATAATGAATAAACAAAAAAGAATAGAAACAGATGTAAAGCCAAAAGGGAAGATATTATTTATTTTTCTGTTAATAATAGCTTTAGTTACAGGAATTTTTGCGATATATAATTTATTCTTACTTAGAAATATGGGTAGTTTGGCTAAGTATTTCTATTTAATAATTGGAATTTTAATATTAATATATATCATTTTTATATTTAAATTCAAAAGACGATTTAAAGTACAAAAGACAAATGATAAAGATAAGAAGAAAAATACTAAGCCTAAAAAAGCTAAAGGGTTCATTATAGCTATAAGTTTATATATAATTTTTACGCTTGGAATAGGCTTGTTAATTAATTATATATATGGATATGTAGATAGCTTTAATAAAGATTATATTACATATTCTAGTAGTTTAATTTCTATGAGTAGTAATGAGGCTAAAGATATAAGTGATATAGATGATTATATAATAGGAATATTAAGTGATAAAGAATCAATAGATGGGTATGTTATACCTCAAGAAATAGTTAAAGAGAATAAATTACAAGATAATAATGAATTGGTAGAATACGATAATTATACAGAGATGATGGCTGATTTATATGAAGAAAAAATAGATGCCTTGTTTATAACAAGTTCTTATGTGTCAATATTTAATACTATTGAGGGATATGAGAATATAGAAACAGATACTAAAACTATTTTTTCTAAGGAAAAACAGGTTAAGAAAGAAACAACTGATAAAAGAGAGGTTTCTTCAAGAGGGAAAAGTGTTAAAGAGCCATTTACTATCTTGTTGATGGGAGTTGATTCTGCTGAGGAAGGGTTAGATAAAAATACAATAGCTAATGGTGACTCTTTAATATTAATTACTTTTAATCCTAAGACTTTAAATGCTACTATGATTAGTATTCCAAGGGATAGTTATGTACCTATTGCTTGTTGGAGTGGAAAACCAGAGAATAAAATTACACATGCAGCGGCTTATGGAAATGATTGTATGATGAGTACAATAGAAAATTATTTTGATGTTAATATAGATTATTATGCAAAGATTAATTTCAAGGGCTTAGTAAAATTGGTTGATGCTATGGGTGGTATTGATGTAGAAGTACCTAAGAATCTTTGTACAGATAATTCTAATCGTGAGGGAGAAGTGTGTATCTCTGAAGGCTTTCAACATTTAAATGGGGAGCAAGCTTTGGTTCTTGCTAGAAATAGAAAGCAACTAAGTGGTGGAGATTTGGATAGAGGACGTAATCAACAATTAGTTATTCAGGCGATGTTAAATAAGGTTAGGACAATTAAAAGTGCTTCTAAGTTTATGAAATTGTTAGATACTATCTCAAATAATTTTGATACTAATTTTACAGCTGATCAGATATTGTCGTTTTATAGTGTGGCAGAAGATATTCTTGATAATGGGTTAGCTAAAGATGATGCCGATTTGGTTAATATTCAACAGTTATATTTACAGGGAAATGGGCAAATGATTTATGATGAAAGAGCAAGAATGGTTCTTTGGGATTATGTTCCTAATAAAGATAGTAAAAAAGAGATAATTAAGGCTATGAAAATTAACTTAGGAATATTAGAGTACGAAGATCAAAAATCATTTAGTTTTTCTATAAATGATGAATACGAAAAAGAGGTTATAGGTTATGGACCTTATAAATCAAATTATCTTTATTCTTTAGTACCAAATTTTATAGGGTATAGTGAGTCTGTTGCACGTAGTGTAGCTACTAGATATGGTGTTAGAGTATCATTTGTTGGAAGTGGAGGAACAGTTGTTAGTCAAAGCGCTCCTGAGAGCAAAAGAGTAGACAAATTAACAGGTGCTGTTGTTTTAACATTGTCTGGTGAGTCTAAAAGTGAAAGTTCTCAAAAAGATAAAACACCATCTACTAGTAAAACACCATCTAGCAGTAATGAAAAAGAGGACGATGATGATGATGATGAAAGTGATACATCGTCATCCGATGATTCTAATAAAGATGATGGTACTTTAGAAGAAGATGATAATACAAATAGTGGTGAGAATAATGAGAAGTCAGATGTACAAGATGCACCTGATGAATAGAAAAGTATAAAAAAGGAACTACTGACATAGTAGTTTTTTTGATATCAGTATGTTGAGTAGATAAGTGTGGTAGGTATATGTAAAGTTACAAGTTATTGTATGATTTATTTATCTACTTAGCTTTATTAACTATATATTGTTGAAAAAAGACAAAAATAAGATTTCATTAAAAATCTTATTATCATAAATTAATTAGTTATTTCTTCTGCTGTTTCATCAGGTATTAAACAAATTAACTGTCCTGGTTCACAGCCCAATAAAGTACAAAATTGTTCTATATATTTAAAAGAAATAGATAATGTTTCTCCTCTTATAATTCTGTTAAGATTTCTGGAGGTCATGTTCATTTTTTGGCATAGCCAATATTTACTTCTATTATTTTCTTTTAGTAATTCCTCTATATTTATCTTTATCATAGTGTATTTTCCCTTCAAGTTCATTATATAAAATGGTCTAAATTCATATAAGATACTTGCAATACCCCTAAATAATTAGAGAAAGTGTATCAACAATGATCGTTGTAAAAATGATTTAATTTTTTTAAATAAGATAGTCTAAAATACTTTAATTATGGGTTGTAATAAAAATAGTCTTAAAAGAGATATTTAAAAGTAGTGTTATTAACTGTAAATCAACGGATTAATTATTTTGCAAATTTATCTCGCTTGCAATTTTTTCTTGCAAAATTAATACGGGGGGGGGGTATAATAGAAATGAGAGTAAATAATAGAAAGAAATTATTTGACTCAGTAGTTAAATAAGAAAGTAATAACTAGGAAAAGGTCTTACTTATTTTTGTGATGGAGTGTGATACTGTGCGAAGAAAGAAATCTAGAAAAATAATAGGTATATT
>CANRBB010000021.1 GCA_947628745.1 uncultured Bacilli bacterium
TATTTTAGAATTTTCTTAAAAAATTAACCTTTTTTATGTATGGGTAGTAACCATTTACGTTCCAATACTAGAAAAAAGTTAATTATACCTTGACTATAATATTTTAATATGATATTATTTAAGTGTTCTCAAATTGGAAGTGGCATGCGCTCGTAGCTCAGTTGGATAGAGTGTTTGGCTACGAACCAAAAGGTCAGGGGTTCGAATCCCTTCGAGCGCACCATATTATCGGGAAGTGGCTCAACTTGGTAGAGCACTTGGTTTGGGACCAAGGGGTTGCAGGTTCAAATCCTGTCTTCCCGACCATTTTAAAATTTAGTTGAACTTTTCAACTTTTTAAGATAAAAACTGATTTTTTTAAAATCTTTTTTTTTATCTTTTTAATGCGTTAAGCTTTTGTTTTTGTAGATTAAAGTAAGTAAGATATAGACTTTTTGTTAGAAATTTGGTATAATTTCCTTATGATATTGAGTGGGAGAGAATACATATATGAAAAATAAAAAGAAATTGGTAATTGTTATTATGATTATTTTACTCGTTTTATATTTTGGATATAAGGGTTTTAGTCTTATATACTATCATGTTGATTACGACCTTGATAGCAACTATGATATTAAAAATACAATTACTATTAATCATAAAGATATACAGTCAGATAATTATTTACAATTTAAAAATATAAAAATACGAAATGATTTTAAAGATTATGAAAAATTAGAAACAAGTGTACCAATAGAAAATACTTCTGATCAATTAGTTTTAAAAGATGAAAATAATCATACTACAAAAGCATTTTGGATGGGAACGTCTGATACTTATGTATATTTATTAAAAGCAGATAAAACTTTATATGGTACGGATGATAATAGAATAACAAACGCAAATTTAACAAGCATTTTAGAGAAAAATAATATTCATAATGATATAAAGTTATTTAATTATCTATCAAGTCAAGAATATGTTAGAAATAATATTTTTACTAGTGTTAAAAACATGAAAGAAAATTATGCGATACAGTTTATGACTTCGGTTATGATGCCAACAATGAATGGTATAACTTTGATTAATGGAGATTATGAAGGTTATATATTTAATTTAAAAGATAATATGAAAGAAGTTTCTATATTAAAGGACGATAAAAGATATGTGTTTTCTTTTATAAATGATGTACCTATAACAGATGAATATTTAACAGATATTTTAAGTACTATTACTATTGATTAATAAATAAAATATGTTGAAGGGAAAATTTCCTTAATTTTTATATGCTTGTTGAATATGACATTTAACTAAAATAGGGAAGTTTCTTATATGTGTAGAAGTAAAGAATTAGCTAAGTTTTTTTGAATAATAGAGGGGAAATCTTCTATGACTCATTTAAGACGTATTATAATTTTTATATGGTAACCAATACTATATTAATTGTTATTGGGTAGCAAGTTGTGGGATGCCAGTTATAAATGAAAAGGACTAGTGTATCCAACTAGACCATTGCTACAGCATATACTGTAATTAAGTTATATGCAGAAAAATATTTTAATTATTTTTTTTTACACAATTAATTATTATTTATCTTTTTCATTTAAGAATCTTTTTAAGAAGAAAGTCATGAAATATGGAAATGTATAGAACTTACCATTAAATCCTATATTTTTATTACATAATTTAATTCCATACTTAACATATTTATATTGCTTTTCTTCTATTAATTTATTTAATGAATAAGTTGCATTGTCTGAAGCTTTGACTTCTACTGGAATTATATTTTTCTCATCTCTTATTATAAAGTCCATTTCAATTTTATTTTGTTCATTCCTGTAGAAGAATAAATCAAATCCAGCTTTAGTAAGCATTTCTGCAACTATATTTTCATATAGGGCACCTTTATATGTTCCAAAATTCTGATTATTTCTTAGATCTTTTTGAGATTCTTCATCAAGTGATCCTATTAATAATCCTGTGTCTCCAAAGTATAGACGATAATTATCTGGATTATAATTAACTTTTAAAGGTATTTCTAAGTGATCTAGTGAATAGCTTATATTAATTATTCCAGCTCTATCTAGCCAATCTATGACTCCCACATATTCTCTATTTCTTGCGCCATCTTTAAGTTTAGTAATTTGGAATTTTTTATTGTCATTACCAAGAAATATTTTAATTTTTTTATATGCATCTAATATTTTGGATTTATCAAGTCCACCAGCATATTTTGTAATATCTTCTTCATAGTCAGCTAATAATTTTTGTTGTTGTGCCAAAATACCGCTGAAATTTTTATTATCAATAAAAGTACTTACAATTTCAGGCATACCGCCAGTAATTAGATAATCTTTGAAATTACTCATCATTACATCAAATTGCGTATTTGTTAAAGGTTTAACCTCTTTCATACATGTATATAAATCTTCTATTTGCTCGTTGTTATATCCTTTAGCCCATAAATATTCTTCAAAGTCTAGTGATCTCATTGTATAATCTTCTTTATTGCCAACACTATTTGAATGTATTTGACTATAATTTATACCCATTAGTGATTCGGAACAAATAACATCAAATCTACCATCCTCGTGAAAAAATTTTAAAGCAGTTGCCGTATTTGGATATTCTTGCATTTCATCAAAGAATATTAATGTTTCTCCAGGTATAAATTTAAAATCGCTATTTAATAAACTTATATTTTTAATAACTTTGTCAGTTGTATAACCGTCTTGAAATATTTGCATAAATTGTGGCATAGAAACATAATTAATTTCAATAAAAGATGTATAGTTTTCTTTACCGAACTTTTCTATTGATGTTGTTTTTCCAATTTGTCTTGCCCCTTTAATTATTAATGGTTTTCTGTGCTTTGAATTTTTCCAATCAATTAAATATTTATCGATTTTTCGCTTTAATTCAGCCATATTATCGCTCCCCAATATAATTCTATCACATTTTTAGAAAGAAAAAACGGCATAAAAATCACATTTTTAGAAAGAAAAAGCGACATAAAAATCACATTTTTAGAACAATTAATATAAAATTTACATTATTTAACATTCGCTACTTATTACAATAGTAATTAAAGGATTTTCTTTTTGTGGTGTGAAGTGGTGTCAGTTAGTTACTGTTATTGGGGATGTTATAAGAATGTACTTTTGGTTTTATTTTTATTTCCATTGCTTTCTACTTGATTTTATCGTGTATGATATAAATTGTATGTATAGGAGAGGTACTAGCTTTACTTACAGGGTTTAGGACTTTTAAAAATGTAGAAAAAGTATTATAATATGGAAAAGAAATTTAGGACTATGTGTCATTTGAACAAAGAAAGGTGTTGCCTCATGAATAAAGAAAACAAATTTATTAAAAAACATCCAATTATATTTAAATTAATTTTGATTATATTTATTTTACTTATTTTAATGGTTGTTATATGTATAATAAATAATAGTGGTAATGATGATAAAAAATTACTAGAAAAAGAAAAAACAAGTCAAAAGGCAGTCGACAATACAGAAGAAAAAGAATCTAGTAACTTAAAGCAAGAGCAAGTAAGTATTGATGAAAATAACATAATAGATAATGGTGATGATAAAACAAATACCCAAAGTAAATTAGAAGAAGCACAACCTTTATATAACTCCAGTACTATAAAAGATAACGATGATACTAGTAGTAAAGATACTATTATTGAAAATTATTTTTTAGAACAAGTAGATAAAATTGATAATGCTTCAGAAAATGATACTTCTATTAGAGACAATATAAAAAAAGAATTTCAGAATATATATAATTTCCTATTTAAAGAAGGAACTATAAAAGGTGTAACTTTTAAAGAATTAAGAAATGAAACAAAATTAAAAGTATTACAAAAGAGTATAGAAATAGATTATAAAATTAATAAAAAATTTCCTAATTACAAAGATAATATAAAAAATAAGTTTACTGATTTAAAAGAAAAAACAGTTACTAAATACTTAGAAACTACTGATGAAATATGTACGAGTGATAAGAATTTATGTAATACTGCTAAAGATAATTTTTATACTATGAAAGATAGTTTTTCTATTACTTTTGATGTTATTAAGGATACTATAAAGGAGAAAAGTAGTAAGATTAAAAAGTGGTGGAATAAAAAATAGGGTAATAATTTTGTACATTATTTTTAAAATTAAAATCTATAATGTTTCATATAAAATCTATAATGTTTCATTCGTTAATTTACTTATTTAAGTATCCATGATATACTAAGTTATAAGAATAGAGGGTGTTACTTATGTTGGGTACTATTAGGGAAATAGTAGAAAATGTAGTTATAGTTCAGTTAAGTGTAGATATAAATCAGCAACCTAATTTAGTTGGGATTCATGTAATATTTGAGGACGGTATAAAGAAAGTTGTAGGAGAAATTGAAAGCGCTAATAAAGAAATTTTGAAAATTAATATAGTAGGAGAATTCAACGAATATGGTTTTTTACCAGGTATTTCAACAAAACCTTCTTTTAAAAGTACAGTTAGAATAATTAATACTGATGAATTAAGTCAATTTCTTGGTAATCAACAATTAACAGATGATGAAACATACTTAGGTCTTAGTAATATTTATGATAATTATCGAGTTAGTTTTAAAATTAATCCCTTTTTTAGTAATCATTTTTCTATATTAGGGAATAGTGGTTCTGGGAAAAGTTATACGGTTGCAGGGATATTACAGAGATTATTTGTATCTACTCCCAAAGCTCCTACTGGTGCTAATTTCTTTCTTTTTGATGCTTATGGTGAATATACAACGGCATTTTCTAATCTGCATAATATAAATCCAGCCCTTAATTATAAAGTGTATACTACTAATACAAAAACAGAAAACAAAGATAGTATTTTACGAATACCTATTTGGCTTTTGGATGTGGATGATATAGCTTTATTATTAGATGCGACTACGCCCAATCAATTACCAATTATTGAGAAGACGTTAAAACTTGTGCCTATTTTATCAGGAAGTAGTGAAGATGTTATAAAACATAAAAATGATATTATAGCAAGAGCTTTACAGGATATTCTTTTAAGTGGAGCAGAATCTGCTAAAATAAGAGATCAAGTTATTGCTGTTTTGACAAAATTTAATACTGCTGAACTAAACTTAGAAAGTAAGATTTCTCAACCAGGATATGTGAGAACGTTAAATCAGTGCCTTTTTATAGATAAAACTGGAAAACTTCAAGAAATGGAATTAGTAGTTGATTTCATTAGTAGTTTCATTGATAATTCTTTGACGCTTGAAAAACAAGATGAATATAGTTATTATACTCTAAATGATTTAGAGCAAGCTATGGAATTTGCATTAATTAGTGAAGGTGTCTTGAAAAGTGATAAAGTATATGATATGGCTAATGTTTTGATGGTTAGACTTCATACTTTAGCAAATAGTGAACAATGTGTTTATTTTGATTATCCTAATTTTGTAAATAGAGAAGAATATATAAGAGATTTAACGACAACGCAATATAATACAAAGTGTCAAATTGTAAATTTTAATATTAATTATGTAGATGATAGAATTGCTAAAGTAATATCTAAAATTATTTCTCGCATGATATTTAAACAAGCTGTGGTAAATGAGGATAGAGGTTCAGAACCATATCATATCATAATTGAAGAGGCTCATCGTTATGTACAAAAAGATACTGATACTGAAGTGTTAGGGTATAATATTTTCGATAGAATTACTAAGGAAGGTAGAAAATATGGAGTTATTTTGGGTTTAATTACACAAAGGCCTTCGGAATTATCGGAAACTGCTATTTCGCAGTGTTCTAATTTTATTATTCTTAGAATGTCACATCCGTTAGATCTTGAATATATTAGAACAATGGTACCTAATGTATCTGATGAAATAGTGGAAAAATTAAAAAACTTGAAACCTGGTTTTTGTATTGCGTTCGGTAGTGCTTTTAAAATTCCAATTTATGCTTCCGTTGAAAGCCCTGATCCGCCACCTCGAAGCCAAAATGTCGATGTTGTAAAGGCATGGAAAAGCTTTTCAGGTGCAGTGATTGGAGGGGTAGGAGTAAATGTTGTTTCTCCTATCTCTGAAATAGCAATAGATCCTGATAAAAAAGTGGCTGTTAATCAAATTCCTAGTCCACCTACTACTGCTAGTGTTGTACAAACACCTAAACCAAGTGCAGTATTTAGAAGTACAAATGAATGATAATAAACTATTGCAATATCTCTTTCATGCTATTACACATGATAAGAGATATTTTTTCATCTTCAATATCTAGATTGTCTTTAATATTATTTATATAAAAAGTAAGTTCTTCTGAGTCTTTAGCGAGCAAGTAGATATATTTTCCCATGACTAGTTGTTGGGTTATTATTTCTTGATTATATTTATTTTTTGGAAAGATATAAAAACAAGTATCCACATAATTAAGGTCATCACTTAAATAGTATCCACAACAATTATTTTTAAAAAATTGTTCTAAAAAATAAAGCATTCGTGTGCTAGTGGAGGCATACCAAAAATTTAGGTCGTTATAATTGGAAACAATTTCTTTAATTCTGTTGACATAATTTTTATTTTCTTTTTGAATTGAAATTATATCAGTACTGGTATTATCAATGGGTATTATATTTAAAATTATTCTTTTTTTGAATTCACTTAGTTTTTGTAAATAAGTATTAAGTTCAATAAATTCTCCATTATAATTTACTTGTAGATTTCTAACGTTAACAAATATACCTAAAACGTTATTGTCATTATTAATATCTATCATTAGCTTATCAAAGTTATCACAGTTATTAAAAAAAATATATTTCAAATTTATCACCAATATAGCATATGAAATAAGAAGTAATTATATTATTTATACGCGAATTGAAATTTTTTCTTGCAATTTAATGACGGGGGGGGGTATAATAGAAATGAGAGTAAATAATAGAAAATGCAAATATGAAAGACAAGATGTCATTAGCAACCAATGAAAAAATTAGTCACTTTTATTGTTTTCATAGTGTAAAAATTGGAGGAATCATTTTATGACAAATAAGAGGGTAAATAAAATAATGATAATCGTAGTATTATTTTTGTTTATGGTAATGGGAATAGGTTATTCATATTTATCTAAGACATTAGGAGTAAGTGGAAATGTCACAGTAAAGAATGGTGCAACTATATGTAAAGAGAATCTAGGTGTTGCGGTACCAGAGGGTAAACTATGTAAAAGGGCTGAGAAATTGCATACAGAAGTATGTAATCAATCAAGTAGTTCTTACTATTGTAGTGGTGCTGGGCATAAGACAGGTGAAAATATTGCATATGGAAACTGTGGTACTAGTGGCGAATTAAAATCAGGCGATGCTTTTGATTGTGATGTTAATGGTGATGGGGTTTATAATAGTAGCACCGAGAGGTTTTATTATGTAAGTGATTACTACGATACAACAAGTAAGTCATTTAATAATGATTACGCAACCTTAATTTACTATAATAATATAAAAACTGGAGTTCCTGATAATAAGGCAACATTTGCATATGACTCTAGTGATGAAAACTGGCACGGACCGCAGACAGGTTATGCAGAATTACCAAGTACAAGAGAGTGGAGTAAAGTAACATTATTAAATAATCCAAGACAGTTGTTGAATGAAAAAGGAGAAACAACAACTAGTGGAGGTACCTTAGGAACATTTGATTATACTGATAAAGTAGCCCGACTACTAACTGTTCAAGAGATAAATGAAGCTTGTGGAATAACGGTGAGAAGTGCTAAAGTTGGAGAATTAGACACTTGTGAATATTTACTAGAAAATACATATTATTCTACTAGTGGTTTAAAATTTGGTTGGTGGACAGAGTCCGCGCGATCTTCCAATTCTAACCGCGTCTGGCGTGTGGGCGGTTTCAGCCGCCACGTTGGCGACTACAATGCGCACGATTCGAGCGGCTATGGCTTCCGACCCGCAATCGATGTAGCAAAAATTAATATATTGTACTAAATGCAATTTATTATTAGTTTTTCTTTTAATAGCAAGGTATTGTATTGCAATAATATTATATTTATCAATGTAAACTTTGGATAAATAACGAATTATTGTTTGAAATAAATATATAAAATGATATAATTTAGTTAGGAAGAGTTGATAAGTATGGCGAAGCAGAAAAAAAGAAAAGCTAAGAAAGAAAGTTTCAATCATAAAGAAGAATTGATGGGGATTTTTTTTATCTTATGTGCGATATTAGGAATAGGTAAGTATGGTATAGTAGGACGGGCTATTGCATCGTTTGCTGTTTTTTTAGTTGGGTCAATATATATAGTTTTGTTATTGGTAATGTTACTAGTAGGATTGTATATGATTGTTAATAGAGAAAAACCTGATCTATTTACAACTAAATTAATAGGTGTATATGTGGCAGTCATTGGTTTCTTAATATTAATGCATAAAGAATTTGTATCTTTAAATGATGGAAATGTTATGATGATATTTAAAGAAACTACTAATCAGTTGGTGGCAGCATTTAATGGGTTAATGAATACAGGAGTAATAGATGATGTGTTTGTAGTTGGTGGAGGAATGGTAGGAGGAATATTTGCTATTATATTCGATAAATTATTTTCCTTTACAGGTATGGAGATAGTATCTTGTGTAATGATTTGTTTAGGTATATTGTTATTTACTGGTTTTTCTATTTTAGACTTTGTAAAAGATAAATTAGCATCATCTAAAGAAAAGATAAAAGAAAAGACAGAGAAAATTAAAGAAAATAGAAAAAATGCGGAGAGCGAAAGCCCTAAGGGAACTATTGAAGATACTATGGCACACGTAATTATTAGTGATGGTAATAGTGATGATGATAATAGTGCTGATGAGAAAAAGAAAGTTATTACATCTATTGCAGAACTTAATTTAAAAGAACCAGTTAAGGAACCGGAACAAAGTGATATTGTAGAAGTGGAGCAAGATGAAGAACAACAAAATAAAAGGGAGCAATATCAGCCTCAGAGAAATTATAATTTACCCTCAATTGAGATTTTGGATAAACCTAAAAAGAAACAGAAAGCAACAGATCAATCTATCATTGAAGCAAATATTATTAAGTTAGAGACGGTCTTAAAAGATTTTGGCATAATTGGCAAAGTTGTGGAAGTTCATGTAGGTCCGGCTGTTACACAGTATGAACTTGAGATAAAATCTGGTACTAAGGTTAGTAGAATTTTAGGCCTTAATCGAGAAATCGCTCTTTCTTTAGCTAATCGCGATGTTAGAATTGAGGCACCAATTCCAGGTAAAAGTACGGTCGGTATTGAGCTTGCTAATAACGAGACAGCGGCTGTATCTTTTAGAGAAGTATTGGAAAAGGTTCCTAAGTCTAAAGATAATTCTAAATTGTTAGTACCTCTTGGCAAAAATATTATGGGTAATGTTGTATGGTGCGAAATAAATAAAACACCACATCTTTTAGTGGCTGGTTCAACTGGTTCAGGTAAATCGGTCTGTATTAATGGTATTATTTCTTCTATTTTAATGAGAGCAAAGCCTGATGAAGTTAAATTAATGATGGTTGATCCCAAAAAGGTAGAACTTTCTGTATATAATGGTATACCACATTTATTGTGCCCCGTTGTTACTGATCCGAAAAAAGCAAGTGTGGCATTAGGCAAAATAGTTGTGGAAATGGAAAATAGATATGAGACATTTAGTGAAACTAAAACTAAAAATATTGAATCATATAATAGTTATGTGGAGAAAAAGAATGAGGGTTTAAGTGCAGATCAAAAGCTTAGAAAGATGCCATACATTGTTGTTATTATTGATGAGCTTGCTGATTTGATGTTAGTCGCTAGTAAAGATGTAGAAGCTTCTATTATGCGTATTACTCAAATGGCAAGAGCGGCAGGAATTCATTTAATTATTGCTACACAAAGACCGTCAACTGATGTCATTACAGGAGTTGTTAAAGCTAATATTCCATCTCGTATTTCTTTTGCGGTAAGTAGTAGTATTGACTCACGTACTATTCTTGATATGGTAGGTGCGGAAAAATTATTAGGTAAGGGTGATATGTTATTTTTACCTATGGGTGAAGGCAGTCCTGAGCGTGTACAAGGAGCATATATTTCAGATGATGAAATTAAAAGACTGATAGATTATTCTGTTATGCAACAAAAAGCAGAGTTTGATCCTGCCTTTGAAAACTTGGAAGTAGCTGTTAATAGTGATAAAAGTGCTTCACAAATAGAAGATATGTCACAAACTGAAGAATATGAAGATCCGTTGTATAATCAGATAGTAGAATTTGTGGTGGAATCTGGCAAGGCTAGTGCCTCTCTTTTACAGAGAAGATTTAAACTTGGATATAATAGAGCTGCACGAATTATTGATTTATTAGAAGAAAGAGGTATCATAGGACCTGCTAATGGATCTAAACCGAGAGAAGTGTTGGTTAAATTAGAACAAAGTGGAGAAGAATAATGTAATTTACATTACTTACTTTAAATTTTAGTAATAATTTACAAAGTAATTGACTTGTTATATAGTTGAATATCTTAAATTAAGTGTAAAGTGATGATGTCAAGTTGTTAACTTTACAATATATATCAAAAATACTAGGTGTTTTTAGAACAAGATATAAACACCTTTTTAATTTAGTTTTTTGTTTAAGCGATCGTTGTAGCAAGTAATTGTAAAATTATAAGTTTTAGGTTACAATAAAAATAGTGATAGGAGGTTTTTGAATGGCAACACCACATATAGAAAGTAGAGAAGAAGATATTAGTAATATTGTATTAATGCCAGGTGATCCACTTAGAGCTAAAATGATAGCTGAAGAATTTTTAACAGATAGTAAATTAGTAAACACTGTAAGAGGAATGCTTGCTTATACAGGATATTATAAAGGTAAAAAAGTAACTGTTTTTGCTTCTGGTATGGGTAATGCAAGTATTGGAATATATTCTTATGAGTTATTTAAATTTTATAATGTAGATAAAATAATTAGGATAGGAAGTTGTGGTGCATATCATCAAGATATAGATTTATACAGTATTATACTAGTAGATAAATCATATTCTAAGTCCGTCTATGCTAATATTTTGGATGGAGAAGATATTGATTATATAGAATCTAGTAAAGATTTAAGTAATCACATTCGGCAAGTCGCTCAAGATAAAAATATATCCTTATATTGTGGTAATATTTATTGTACGGATGTTTTTTATAGTGAAACTGATAATATAGAAGAACTTTATTATAATAAAGGCTGTTTAGGAACTGAGATGGAAAGTTTTGCTCTTTTTGCAAATGCCAAAAAACTAAACAAAGAAGCTGCATGTATTTTGACAGTTTCTGATAACTTAGTTACGAAGCAAGAAACAACTAGTGAAGAAAGGCAAAATTCTTTTACCACTATGATTAAATTAGCTTTAGAATCTATTTTATAAAAATTACAAAATTATACATACTAATATAGAGGTGAAATAATGGAATATAAAGTAAAGGATTTAGGTAGTTATAAACTTCATTTGATTAAGAATAGTGATTTTAAGACTATTAGGGTTAAGGTGTTTTTTAATGAACCTATTAAAAAAGATAAGATAACTATTCGTAATTTTTTGGCATCTTTATTAGTTTTAAGTAATGAAAAATATAAAACTAAAAGACAAGTTGCTTTAAAGTGCCAAGATTTATATTCATGTGGTATTGGTTATAATATATGTCGTTTTGGGAATTATAGTAATTTAAGTTTCTCTATGGATGTTTTAGAGGACAAGTATACAGAAGAAGGTAATTTTAAACAAGCATTAGAATTTTTTAGTGATATTATTTTTAAGCCTAATGTAGTAGAAAATGCTTTTGATGAAACTTATTTTAATATTGTAAAAAATGATGCAAGAGTTGCTCTTAACAGTTTAAAAGAAGATAAGGGTCGTTATAGTACCATTAGAATGCTTGAAGCAATGGATAAAAATAGTCCACTTTCTTTTAGAACAAGTGGATACGTAGAAGATTTAGATAATATTACAAAAGAATCTTTATATGAATATTATAAAGAGATGTTGGATAATGATATTGTAGATATTTTTGTGATAGGTAATATAGATTTTGATGAGATTGAGAAACTTATCAGGCTTTATTTCCCTGTAAAAGTTTATAAAAAAATAACTTTAGATTGTAGGTTAGAGGAGAAAAAAAGTAATATTAAAAGAGTAGTACAAAGAGAAGAAGATGATAGTAATCAATCTAAATTAGCGATAGGTTGCAGATGCTTTGGTCTTAGTGACTATGAAAGAAGTTATCCTCTGACGATATATAATATAATATTAGGAGGAGGTACTAATTCTAAATTATTTAAAGAAGTTAGAGAAGAAAACTCATACTGTTACTATATAAATTCGGTTCCTAATAAATTAGATAACTTATTAATTATTAGAGCAGGTATTAGTAGAGTAAATTTTGAAAGTGTAGTACGAATGATAGAAGATCAGATGATAATGATTAGAAGGGGTAAATTTACTGATTTTGATATGGAAGAAGCAAAAAAAATGTATGTAAGTGCTATAGATGAAATAAAAGAAAGTCAAAATGATATTATTGATTCTTATTATATGATGGAATTATTAGGTGTTGATGACTTAGAAACAAAAAAGAAGAAAATGTTAGAAGTAACCCGAGATGAGATAATAGCTGTAAGTAAAAAAATAAAAATTGATACTATTTATTTGTTAGAGGGGGTTAAAGAATGATTAAGAAAAATTTAGTAGGACAAGATGTAGATGTCTATACTGAACAGTTGGAAAATGGTTTAAATGTTTATTTGGTACCTATGAAAAATATGAAAAGATATTTTATAACATATGCTACTAGATTTGGATCACTTATGACACAGTTTATGCCAGCAGATAGTAAAAAGATGGAAAAGGTACCTAATGGTATTGCTCATTTTTTAGAACATAAAATGTTTGAACAAGAAAATGGAGAGGATGTTTTTAATTATTTTTCCAAGAGTGGAGCTTATGTTAATGCTTCAACTGGTTATGAAAGCACTAGATATATTTGCTCAGGTATGGATAATTTTATAGGTAATTTAAAATATTTGATTAATTTTGTAAATAACCCTTATTTTACAGATAAAAATGTAGAAAAAGAAAAAGGTATTATTATAGAAGAGGTAAATATGTATAAAGATGATGCTGAAGCAAGTCTAGATAATACCTCACGTTATAATCTTTTCCAAAACGATAACCACCGATTTGATATAGGTGGTGAAGTTGATGATGTAAAAAGTATTACTAAAGAAGATTTATATTTGTGTTATGAAAATTTCTATCAACCCCAAAATATGTTTGTATTAGCAGTAGGTAATATTCAAGTAGAAAAAACATTAGAAGCAATTAGAGAAGAGTTTAATAATGATAAAAAATATAAACAATTACCTAAAGTTAAATATTTAAATGAACCATATAAAGTTAGAAAAGAAAAAGAGATAGTAAAATTTAATGTAGAAATACCTAAATTTGTGTATTCTTTAAAAATAAAAAAAGAAATATTTGAAATAAAAAATCAATATTTAATAGATTTAAGACTTAATTTAATGCTAAGAATGTTATTTGGAAGTACTTCTTTGTTCTATGAAAAAGGTAAATTAGACGATTTATTCTCTAGCTTTTATTATAATTTTGATACTACTAATCAGTATATAATAATTAGTTTTTTTGCTGAAACTAAAAAATATGAAAAGTTAATAGAATTAATAAAAGAGACTTTACAAAATAGAAATAGTATTTTAACTAAAGACGATTTTATGAGAAGTAAAAAAACAATGATAGCTAATAAGATTAAAGCTAGTTGTTATATAGACGCTATTAGTGATAGTTTATATGAAGATTTGATTAACTATGGTGATGTTATCTATGATAAAATAGATATAATTAGAGAGATAAGTTATGAAGAAATGTGTAAGACTTGTGAGAAAATAGATTTAGATAATAATTGTACAGTAGTTTATGTTCCTAAAAAATGAATAGTTAAATAAGGAGTGGTAGCCATGGATGAATTAAAAACGGAGGAGGAGAAAAGAAAGTTTCCAGTAAAAAAGATTCTATTTTTAATTCTTTGTATAATACTTATTTGTGGGGTAGTTTTTGCTGTTATCTTTTTATATAATAAAGTAAAAAATAATAAAAAAGAAAAAGTAGAGAAAAAAGAAGAAAATATAGTAACTCTTAATAGTGAGCTTGATACAACGTATGCTTTTGCTAAAGAGGGAGATTACCTAGTAGCTATAAAAAAAGATAAAACTAATAAGAAAGTATATAATTTATCTCAAGGTACAGGTAATTTAGGAGAATTTTTAGATTATACATATTATGATAAAAAATTATATTTATTATTTGGAACTAATAATATTTATTCTATATCATTAACTGAGGGTAATGGTGTTTATGAATTGCAAAACGAATATAATTATTTACCAGCTACATGTTATGATGAAGGAGTAGGTAAAACATCTAATATAGTAGTTAATGATAAAATTATTTATTTTAATAACTCTAATTGTTGTTTGACAGGAATCAATTATATTACTAATAAAGAACAAGTTAATTTAAAGGTATTTAATAATGTAGGTTATTCTAGTTTAGTATATAGTAATTCTAAAAAGACATTATATATGCAAGCAGATAATGTTATATATGAGTTAGATGAGAAAAATGAAAAGAAGTTAATAAAAATATTAGATAATGCTAACGGAGATAGAGATTTAAAAATATACGATAATATTTTACTATATACAACAAAAGGAAATAATGGTTTGTATAATTATTTTGGATATAATATAGATACACAAGTGCACTCTCTTATAAAATTAGATGTTAATAAATTAGTAGAAGCTAATAAAAAGTATTATTATTTAAAAGATAATAAGATATATGAATATAATGGTAAAGAAGATAAAGAAATATATACTAGTTTGTATGATACACTTATGGACTTAGAATTAATAGATAATAATACTATACAAGTAGTAGTTACAAATAATACTAATAATAAAGAGAAAATTATAAATATAGATTTAAGTAGTAATAAATATAAAAGTAAAGAAGTTTCTGATAAATATGATTCATTAAGGTTAGTTAAGTGATAAGTATGATTTGGGATAAGGAAAAATATAATAAGATAAAAGATTATTTCTTTAGGAATAGTGAAAAAAAGTATTTAGAATTTAATAAGAAAATTTGTAATTCTAATTATCCAATGATAGGAGTTAGAACAAATTATATAAAACGAGTAGCAAAAGAAGTGGCAAAAACTGATGTTTTGTCTTTCTTTTTAGTGAATGAGAATAAATATTATGAAGAAGTATTATTAGAGGGGTTTGTAATTAGTAATATTAAAGACTTTGATGTTGTAATGCAGTACTTTAATAAATATCTTGATAAGGTAGATTGTTGGGCTATTTGCGATATGTTATGTAGTAGTATGAAGATTGTAAAAAAACATAAAGAGTTTTTTTTACTAAGAATAGAAGAATATTTAAAAAGTGAAAAACAATATATAGTAAGAGTAGGAATAGTATTATTATTACAATACTATATAGAAGATAAATATTTGAATAAGATATTTGAAATAACAGATTCTTTAAATAGGGAAGAATATTATATTAAGATGGCTGTTAGTTGGTTGTTAAGTATTTGTTATATTAAATATCAAAAAGAAACAGAAACTTATCTTAAGAAATGTAAATTAGATTCTTTTACATATAATAAGACAATATCTAAAATATGTGATTCATATAGAGTAAATAAAATGGATAAAGAAAGATTAAAAAAAACAAGAAGATGATTAGATATTCTAATATAATTCTTGTTTTATTGATTCTAGATTTTTTTTCATAATAGAAATATAATCTTCCTGTTCATCACGTTCTTTATCAGTTATGTTGTCTAGGGAATGTAACTCGCTAATTTTAATATTAGTGTTTTGTTGTAGTAGCTTTTCAACATTACTACTATTTTTTTCATCTTTAAGTTTGAAAACATAAGAGATTTCGTTATTGTCAATTAGATTTTGAACTTCATTATAAGTTTTTTCAGTAGCATCTTTATCTAAGATAATAACATTTAGATTAAAAGTTTCTAAGTATTTGAGTTTGTTACTATTAACGATAATAGTTTTACTTTTACCATTTTCGATACTGCCATGGTAATCAGCATCTAATTCTGATAGGTCAACTTTTAACTGCTCATAGTTTTTGTCTATTTCTTTTTTTAGATAACTACTAGAAATATATTCGTTAAGTCCTAGTTCTACATTTTTAGCCATCATTAGCAGATATGATGGGTTTAGCCATAGTTCTTCGGTACTATTATTGGTTTCAAGTACGTATGAAGTATCAATTATTTTTAAATCACTATTTAGGTCCAAAAGATCAACAGCTACTTCGCGTTCTTTATCTATTAGGCCAGTGTAGACAAATAATTCTTTTTTGCTGATATCTTTTTTTGTTTTAGAGGTAATTTTGTAATCTTCAATATTAACACCATCTGGATAAATAGAACTAATATTAGAATGTTCACCATAGAGTTTGGAAACGATATATTCATTGGGATAGTTTGTAACTACTATGTCAATATCTTCCATGTCATCTTGTTTACATCCTGTAACATTTAATAATATAAAAGTGAATAATCCACAAATTAATAAGTATTTATATAATTTTTTCATTTACTATCTATCCTTTCTTTGGTGGCACAGGGTCAAAACCTGTTTTCCCCCAAGGATTACACCGCAGTATTCTTTTTAGTGCTAAGTAGCTTCCTTTAATGGAACCAAATCTTTCAATAGCTATTTTGGCGTATTCAGAACAGGTTGGTGTAAATCTGCAAAAGTTATGCCAGCTACCAGGTATTTTTTGGTAACAATTGATGATAAAGATTAAGACCTTTTTCATATAGCCTCCACGTTATTATTCTACTAAAAAATTAGGTATGTTTCAATAATTATTGTAAGAATAGCTCAAAAAAATTTTTAATTTGTTCATGATTTG